>NZ_JAVRCL010000067.1:0-46789 GCF_034530775.1 Nostoc sp. DedSLP04
AATCGCTGAAATTCCTTTGCCGTATACATTTACCATTTTCGGATAAGTCTAATGAATATGAGTAGGAGCTAAGGTCTCCAGTAGAGATATTGCCCTGTGCCTTCAGAGTAATTCCGCCACCATTTACTCCTGTGCCATTAAATGCACCCTGAATATCTAACGAGGCATTCTTACCAAAAAAAATCCCATTGGGATTAATTAAAAATAAATTTGCTGCTCCCTCCACTCCTAATTTCCCTAAAATATTAGAAGGATTACTACCAGTAATGCGAGTTAATATATTCTCAATTCCTACAGGGTTAGCAAAATAAACACTTCTTCCTGAATCTACATTAAATTCTTGGAAACTATGAAATAAATTTGTACCTCTAATTGCTCCCTTTTCTATACGGTCACTGAGTGCATCAACCGGGGCGACAACTGAGCTTTCTTTACTTAATGTATTATCCGGGTTAAGTTGGGCATTACTTGGCTGCGCCTGGGTTTTGCCGGTCAAGCCACTGACAATTAGCCAACTCAGCAATCCTGCCAACCCGAACTGCAAACACCTGTGTAATCTGTAGTTTTTCGTCATCTGGTGTTATTTATCCGATTTGCTTAAGTATCCAATAGAACTGCACCCTTGGATCGTACATAAGCAAACATTCGTTAATTATGCAGTTTTCTGCAATGGTGCGATCGCATTTCTGCATTCTCCAGGTATGAAAACTGTACGCAAACAAGCAGAAAAGGTCGATGTGTTGCATGAATATGTCGGATATTGTGTAATATCATGTCCGTATAATTAGTTATGATTTCCACAGTCATTGCACCCCACCCCCAGCCCCTCCCCGCAGGCGGGGAGGGGAGACAAAGCATAGCTTTGGCGGGGTGGGGTTCTTCGGGTTTAATAAGCAATCAAGCGGACATGATATAACTCATCGGCAACAGTAAAACTACTGCTCGCGTACCAATAAGGCGATGGAAGATTTATCCGAATACCTTTGCCTTAAATGAATAGGTGTAACACCTAGTAAAGCACGGCGGAAATAAACTGGCAAAAGCTTTTTTAATCTCTTTATTTCTAAAAAAATTGAGTACCTTTAAAAACATTCCCCTTATAAACACAGAGAGAAACAAAATTTTGCAAAATACTCCAATATGTGATACAGAGTTGCTTATACTGCGATCGCTAACCTAGATTAACCCATTAGCGATCGCCACTTTTTTCTCCGTCACTCTCAATGTACAAGTAGTTCTTGTCAACATTGCAATATTCCTCATCAATGCTGGAACATTTCTCATCAACATTGCAATATTTCTCACCAACATTGCAATATTCCTCATCAACATTGCAATATTCCTCACCAACATTGCAATATTCCTCATCAATGCTGGAACATTTCTCATCAACATTAGAATATTTCTGTATAACCTATTTCCCAGCCGGACATATTTGCTGCACTTTTTGGGGAAGTTGCCGACACACTTGCTGAAATCCTTGAGGATTAATTTTCCACAACCAATAAGGGAATTCCAAGAAATAAATTATCCAATATTGTGGAGTGGGCATCCTGCCCGCCCAGTCCATAGGGCGGGCGAGACGCCCACCCCACAAGAAAAGTTGTATATTTTTTTATTTGTCAGTCCCTAAACGAAGTTATCTAAGTTGATTCCGGTTATGACGTTGATAAAGAAAGCGCTTTCAGTTTAGCTGATGATTTAAGCTCGTGTTGCAATCATACGGCGTAATTTTGTATTTCTTATTCCCAGCGATCGCTTTATCTGTTAAATGCGTAGTTTTATACTCAAACTGGGTATTACAAATAAATACTTTAGATGAAAAAGGTTTTCAAGATGATTTTAAGCTTTAAAAATACCAGTGCTGTGTGTGCCATATTTTTATTAGTCAGTGTCAGCAGTTTTCACAAGTCAGCTATAGCCAATATAAACAATCAGTCCCAAATAATAGCACAGCAGAGTAAAACTCAGCCAAACCCAGTTTTTAAATCTATTCTGCCTAAATTAAAGCAAAAAACTCAAATTCGGATTCTTTTACCGAAGTTTATTCCTGAGTCGGATGGGGAAAATCCAATTTACGCAACTATAGAAGCTGCTACGCAAAAAAAGTATGATATTTTACTGGGTTATAGTCCAGACTGTAATGGTGCTTCTGCCTGTCGTTTAGGCGTTGTTTCTGCTGAAGCCGTAACCCGCAAAACACCCAGCCTGACTGGGAAACGTGTATCCTTAGCTAAGGGAATTACTGGCTATTTTGTAGATTTTACTTGTGGTGCTGGTTGCTCAGATGCTACCTTGACTTGGAGACAACAGGGTGTGCAATATGTTTTTGGATTGAAAGCAGGCGATCGCACTTCTTTAGTAAAAATGGCTAATTCTGCGATTAATCCCTAGCTAGCGTCATTTGATTGTACTTCCCAACGAAACAGCCGCGGCAATTGAGATACATCTATAGCGTAGTTAACAATCCACATCACCAATTCAAAAATCAATACATATCGTACCCACTGCAACTCGCTTGTAGAATCCAAAAGTGTCAAACCCTCATACAACTGCCAGAAGCGGTAAGGCAGATATATATAAGGAACCATCACCCAGACAACATTTTGCAACTGCCTGAGTGTCACTCTTTCTGAAATGATTTGCAACCCTAAAACGATAAAATACCAAGCAAGCACAGTTAACACCGTGCGATCGCCCCACCATACACCCCACAATAACATGACCACTAAGGGCGGCACTATTGCTAGCAGTTGTACCGAGCCAAACCAGATTTTATACCAACCGGGAAATGGTAAAGGTAGAGTATAAGGCTTTGTGTTTTTCCACCCCCAGTTCACAACTACAATAAAAAGTGTGGCAATAAGGAAAAAGAGGAGATTTTCTAGGAACAGATACAGGTTGATGTTTAAGGAAGTCATGAGGGTATTATCAAACTCTGATGTTTATGTGTCAAGTCGCTTTGCTCCAATTCGTAATTCGTAATTCGTAATTCGTAATTGTTACCCCATCCATGAATGGAGAGGCTTGAAAAAGGAATAAACTTTTTCTTTTTCATAATTAAAATTAGGAGCTTGTACCCTCAATCTCATTAATTAATAATTAATTCATAATTCATAAATTTTTAACTACGAATTATGAATTATGAATTACGAATTATTCGGTCATTATATCTACACAAAATACCAAAGATATTTCAACTTTTGTTTGCTCTATTTTCTTGTACGAAATGAAGAATCGATGGTACTAAAGAAATAACTATAATTAATCCAATAATCGGTAACAAATACTTATCTACCTGTTCAGGTGGCAGAGATTTTCCTAAGAAAAACCCTAATAGGGTAATGCCGAATGTCCAAATAAAGCCACCAATTAAGTTGTAAGACATAAATGTGCGATAATGCATTGCACCAATCCCAGCCACGATGGGCGCGAAAGTGCGTACAATGGGTAAAAAGCGTGCCAAGACAATCGTTTTTTTACCGTGCTGGTGATAAAAGTTCTGAGTTTTCACAAGATGTTTTTTATGAAACAGCCATGAATCTTCCTTATTAAATAATCTTCTGCCAAATTTATGCCCAGTCACATAGCCAACATTGTCACCTAAGACTGCACAAATAAAAGCACCAATTATCAGAACCCAAATGTTCAATAAATTCTGAGATGCGACAAATCCAGCAGTGAACAATAAGCTATCCCCAGGCAGAAAAAAACCAATCAACAAGCCAGATTCAGCAAAGACAATCGCCCAGACCCCAAAATAGCCAAGTGATTTAATCAGTTGTGGCAAATCCAGATGCATAGAATTTTTACTTTTCTTTCAATAGATCCACAACATCTTAACGTTCAGCAATTTTATTGAATAAAAAGTAATATTAAATTTCTGTAAATTTATTATGTCATCTGAAGAAATGTAATGACAGATGACAGGTTTTGAGTTATTGGTGCAAGAAACAAAGACATTTGAAAGTATAGCAAAAGCCTTAGTCATTAAGACATCAACAGATGATAAAACTTAGATACAAAAAGACTTTTCACCCAGTCCCCATTATCCCTTATCCCCTTCAGGGGCCCCACCATCCTCAGTCCCCAGTCCCCAGTCCCTTACTATACTAAGAATATTTTGGGGTACTGCGATGCCTACGGCGAGCTTTGCTAACGCAGCAGAGTTGGAATATCGTGTTAACTTTTTTATAGCTACCCTTAGAGATATGAAAAGTCAGCAATTTCCTCCTGGAAGCTTTGGTATACCTGTATTAGGTGAAACACCCTCCTTTATTTTCGACCGCAATTTCGCTAAAAAGCGCTATCGCCAGTATGGGCCCATCTTCAAAACTCATCTTCTTGGCAGACCGACTGTAGTGATGGTCGGGCCGGAAGCATTAGAGTTGGTTTTGTCAAGCCAAATGGAGAATTTTTCTTGGCGCGAGGGATGGCCTGATAATTTCAAGACATTACTGGGTGAATCACTTTTTCTGCAAGATGGAGAAGAACACCGCAGAAACCGTCGCTTGATGATGCCAGCATTGCATGGCCCAGCATTGGCGAATTATGTCTCCACAATGGAAGATATTACACGTAGTTATCTGCAAAAGTGGGAGAAGCAGCAGGAATTTACTTGGTTCCAAGAATTTAAACAGCTGACGTTTGATATTGCCAGTCAATTGTTGTTGGGTACGCGTCCTGGCCCTGAATGTGTGCGTTTTAGCAAATTGTTTGCAGCCATGACAAATGGACTGTTTGCGATTAATCCGTTGCCCTTGCCATTTACAACATTTGGTAAAGCTATAGCTGCTCGTAATCAGATTTTAGAGCATCTAACTGAAGTTGTTAGAGAACGTCAGCAAAATCCGACAAAAGATGCTCTGAGTTTATTAGTGCAAGCCCAAGATGAAGAAGGGAACCGGATGAGTGAAAAAGAACTCATCGCTCAGGCGTTACTATTACTATTTGCTGGACATGAAACTACTACTTCGATGCTGACTTGGTTGGGTGTAGAGTTAGCCCGTCATCCAGAAGTACTCGAAAAAGCAAGAGTTGAACAATTGCAACTTGCAAGTAAAGGTAATTTGGATTTAGAACAATTAGGGAAAATGCCCTATTTAGAGCAGGTTTTGTGGGAAGTTGAAAGATTGCATCAACCTGTCGGAGGCGGGTTTCGTGGTGTGATTAAAGACTTTGAGTTTAAAGGTTATCACGTTCCTGCTGGTTGGCAGTTATACTATTCAATTGGAGTTACTCACCGAATTGAAGAAATTTATTCTGAACCAGACCGATTTGAGCCAGACCGTTTCAGTCCCCAGCGCCAAGAAAACAAAAAGTATCCTTTTAGTTTAGTTGGTTTTGGCGGTGGGCCGCGCATCTGTATTGGCCTAGCCTTTGCCAAAATGGAAATGAAGATTGTTGCTGCTCATCTTCTACGCAATTATCATTGGGAGATATTACCCAATCAAAGTTTAGAGGAAGTTGTAGTTCCCACTAATCGCCCGAAAGATGGATTGCGGGTTAGATTTCAACCTCGGTAAAATGTTTTATGACATCCCAAATAAACATACATTTGCCTAACGGAGTTTTACAACGCTTGCAAAGTGTGAAAGATTTTGTGGGCGGGGGCGTTAACTCTCTAAGTAACTCAGCGCAACAAGCTGGTGAGTCTTTGAAGACAACAGCCACTACTACAACTGATAGAGCAATTGATACAGTCACAACAAGTTTAGAGCAAACTTGGCAAACTGCTGATAAATTTAAGAGTACAACATCGGGCGCAGTTAAAGATGCGATCGCATCTTCTGTAAGTGATTGGTTGACACAACATCCGATATTTTTTCGGTTAGTTCAAATACTAGGTTGGGGAGCTAATCACCCAATTATTAGTGTAGTAATTTTGCTGTTTGCACTTGCTCTACTTTGGAGCATCATCAAAGCAATTGTCCGCTTAATTGAAACAGCTAGTTGGTCAATACTCAAAGTTCCATTAAAATTGCTTCAGGCTTTGATTAAAGTTAGTTTTTTATCCTTAACTAAAGTTGGAAATTTTGCCGTTCAAAGAATCACAAGTACCAAAACAACTGATAATGCGCCTTTACTACCTGAAAGTTTTCAACCAAATAAACAACAACGATTAGCAGAAATTTCTAGTCGTTTGGAAGCAATTCAAAAGGAACAACATCAGCTTTTACAAGAAGCGGCAGACTTGATTGCTGCCGACACAATTGATATAGAAGTATCAAAAATTAAACAGCTAAAAAGCGCTGAATCACATCTTGGCTGAGTTCGGTGGTGGAACCGGAGGCGACAATACCACCTTTTTGCATAGCGTAATAGTAATCCGCCTGACGGACAAAGTGTAAATGTTGCTCTACTAATAACACCGAAATACCTGTGGTCTCGACGATACGACGGACTGCGGCTTCAATTTCTAGGATGATGGAGGGTTGAATACCTTCGGTGGGTTCATCTAAAACGAGTAATTGAGGTTCTCCCATTAAAGCACGTGCGATCGCTAATTGTTGCTGCTGTCCTCCACTTAAATCACCACCCATCCGCGAAAGCATGGTTTTTAACACCGGAAATAAACTAAAAACTTCCTCTGAAATTTCTGCTTTTTTTACTGGTTTGCGTCTAGCTTCCAACCCCAGCAGTAGATTTTCTTTAACTGTCAACCGAGGGATAATCTCTCGTCCTTGGGGGACATAACCAATTCCCAACTTTGCCCTTTGGTCTGGAGATTTGGAGTTGATTAATTCTTCAGCTAAATTAATAGTACCGCTGCGGGGTTTGAGTAAACCCATGATAGTTTTGAGTAAGGTAGTTTTTCCGACACCATTGCGTCCAATTAGGCAAACCATTTGCCCAGATGGTACGCTCAAATCTACGTTGCGGAGAATATGGCTTTCGCCGTAATAAACGTTAAGGTTAGAAATTTTGAGCATATAAAGAACTTTTAACTGTTTAGTTTTGATATCAAGTCTCTAATTGGCGATTCCTCTGTTAATAAATATCTGGTTAACTCCTTATGATAGCTGATTGCAAATGCAATTAATGATATTTTAGATGATGCTTTAGCTCATCGAAAGAGTTCAAACTACGCCAAAATCTAAATAAACGCGATCACATCTTACTAACATCTTATTAACAATGCAGATTACTCAAAGTCTCCATACAGCGATTCTTGTGACTGACTTAGAACGCTCTGAACATTTTTATGGCAAAGTATTGGGATTATCCAAAATAGATCGTTCTCTAAACTACCCTGGTGCATGGTATCAAGTCGGTGACTATCAAATTCACCTGATAGTTTCAACCACTGTCCCCACGGAAAACCCAAACCAAAAATGGGGACGTAATCCCCACGTCGCCTTCACTGTAACTGACTTAAACGCCGCCAAACAGGAATTCCTCAATCATAATTATCCCATTCAAGCTAGCGCTTCCGGTCGCGCTGCCCTGTTCACTCAAGACCCGGATGGGAATATTATCGAGTTGAGTCAGCAGTGAGAGGGAGCAGGGGAGCAGGGGAGCAGGGGAGCAGGGGAGCAGGGGGAGAATAACTCCTAACTCAGCACTCATTACTCATTACTCAACACTGTTTTGCCCAATGCCCAATCCCCAATACCCAATCCCCAGTCCCCAATCCCTCTTCTATTCTGGTAATTTATATTGCCCCACAATACGCTTGGCAAACTCTGGAACGTGCGCTTCTAATTTCTCTGGATGATTTCGCTTTACATACAAATAATTCCGGGTAAAGTGAGAATCAATGGAAAATCGCGCATATTCTAGACCCTTGGGGCCGATTTTTTCGATTACCACACCCATCAGTTTTGCTGCCCACATCGGCAGGGTAACGCCTTTATCGTAAGCGGGAATACTTTGTTGTACGGCTTCTTTTCGGTTGCCTTTAGACGTTACTGGTTGGGTGTCTAACTGGTCTTTCACTAAATCTAGCATTTCCTTACCAGTGTCATTTCTAACTACAATCCATTGCCAGCCGAAGGCTGCGCCCATGTAACCAACAACTAAGTCGGCTAGGGAGTTGACGTAATCAAAGCAACTCATACAGGATGGGGCAAACACATCTTTGAGTTTGTTAGTCTTCAAGCCAAAGAAAGGCACGGTTTCTGATGAGCCATCTTCATGTTTGAAGTGAACCCGAAAGTCTTGCATAAATTCGTAATGCACAACTGTATCAGGCGATCGGCTGGTGGTTTCTAAGAATTTTTGCAGTCCGGCGCGGTTAACATTATCTACGCAGGGCGTACCCAAAACATACAGCTTTTCTAAACCAAGTTGTTTTTCTACGGCTCGTAATGCCTGAATTTGGCAACCAACACCAATTACCAACAGCCGCTTCATTCCCGATTTTTCCACCTGTTCTAATATGGAAAGGTTCGGAGAAAGTGTTGGTTTATTTACTCGTGCTGCTAGTATTTCTTCTGGAGTCCGGGCGATGACGGGCATCGGTTGAAAGCGGTCTTCTTTGGTGTTTTGCACGCAGACTACACCTTCAACTAAGCCGCGATTCAGCATTTCAATGGCAATGCTGCTCACAATACCCGTCCATTGTGCGCCTTCGATGGGCTGCTGTTTCTTGGCCGCTATCATGTCTTGATGAACGCCAAAGTAGAGTTCATCGGGGTTTTCAAGATGGCGCGATCGCGTGTGTGTTTCTTCTTCAAGTTCGCCTATTTGCTGATTAATAAAAGCGCAAGCTTCCTTGACATAGTGAATATAATATGTATCGCATAGCCCACACTCGCTACAGAGTTCTTTGGCTGGGCGGCGGCTAGTAGGTTTTAAGGCTCTGGCTTTTTTGTGAGGAGAAACTGAGGTCATATAAACTTTTTGTTTTATCCAGGAATCGCTTTTATTACAATACCTTCACTCGCTATGAACTTGACGATAGAGGATGAACTAGACATTGTAATATTTTGAAACGCAGAGGGACGCAAAGTAAACGCAAAGTAACGCAGAGTTTTTACCTAATTTATTTTGCTACGAATTAATTAAATATTGTACTGAGGCTTTGATGAGGAACTATAGAAATACAATCGCACTCAGCGATGAGTAGAAGAAATAGAATTTGATTTTTGATACACAGATAAAAGCAGACATTCCCAAACTAGTCGCGGTTGAGCGTAAGCAAGCAAGTATTTTCGAGATTCTTCTAGCTGGTTAATGATACTAGGTTGATGCCACTGCTGCCAGTAAAATTGCTGAAGATAATCAACTAACCACAGTTGTGCTTCTGTATCTAAATCCTTATCAATTTTTTTGGCTAACTCTAAGGCGTTACGGTAAGATTTAGGCGCTTTTTTCAAGTCTCCGAGTAACTCATCAGGAATAGCTTGTAATTGCTTGTAAGATGCGATCGCACTTCCCGCACTACCAGCTGCTATGCTCAATACTGCCTGATTTGACAAAATTTCCTGATGACCTGTTTGTGTGAGTACAACAGCTAAAGACTGTGCATTTAAGCGATAAAAAGGAATGCGTTGACAGCGTGATACCAAAGTCGGCAACACAGATTCAAGTGTCGGTGCAATTAAAATTAATGTCGCCTGTCCCGGTTCTTCCAAGGTTTTAAGTAAAGCATTGGCTGCGGCTTCTGCCATTGTTTGCGCTTCTTCCACCACTACCACATTTCTCGGCGCTTCTAAGGGCGGACGACCTAAAAACTCGGTAATTCCCCGAATTTGCTCTAGTCGAATTACAGGTGATCCCTTAAGCTTGAGTCCTTTTTCGGCTGCTTCTGCTGCTGTTAATCGTTGTCCCTGATATTGGTACGTTGGTTCCACCCACAATAAAGCTGGATGGTTCCCCTGACGCAAACGGTTTTGTAAAGATGCAGTAACTCCCATCCCATTAGAAAATAGCAATTCCACAAAACATCTGGCTGCTAAACTCCTGCCTACACCATCTGGCCCCACAAATAAGTAGGCTGGAGGAACCCGGTTTTGTCTGACAGCCTGAGTGAGTAATTCTATGGCTTGCTGTTGTCCGATAACTGGTGCAAATGGATCGTTAGTCATTATACGACAGAGTTATCTAACCTGTTTTTCGTCGGAGCAAGTGCCGGATATCCGAGTGTACCAGGTGTGATTGGGAATGGGATGGATGTTGTAGAACTGCTGACAGGGAAATCGGTATGGCATAAAGCTGAAATACCTCAGCCTTTGGTGGCAGTTGGTTAATGAGTGCCCAAGTGCTGAGTACGATTCTTACTTTTATACTCAGCACTGTTTGGGTAAATTAGCAATCAAACCTTAGACGTGAGAAATTTGGATATCTCCGCGTGTGCCAACACAGCACCAGGTTCGCGCTGGAGAGCGTTGTAATACTTTCTCTCAAAGGTATTACCGGTCTCTAACGGTACAATGAGTGTACGGGCATCAGCAATCAATTTTTGGAAATCGTCCAACAATATCGGTTCATCTGCTTGGAGCATTTCATCAACTTGCACAACCATCTCAGAAATGCGATGTAGCCAAGCAAATTGTTCGTGAGCGATAACTAGCTGAAGAAGTTCTGCACTTGATACTCGTCCGCTAATCTGTTCGTAGGCAATGCGTTCTGTCTCCAGCAACATCTTGTGAAGGTGGAGTAATTTGTTTCGTAAATCACGCAGATATTGATGCTGACGTATTCTTTCTGTAAGTGTGTTAGAAGTCAATGTTACTTATCCTCTCGTTACAATAGTCTTCAATGGCTTAAATAATTTCTAAGCATTGAGAATTGGGCATTGGGATGGAATTAGGAAAGAGGTGATAGATAACAGGTGATAGGGAATAATCTGTACCCTGTAACCTTTAACCTATTTTTTTCTTCTTCCCCATGCCCTGGTGAATGAAGTTTTTTATCTATTTGGTTTCCTTGCTAAGAAGCATTATAATGAGCATATCTTTTTATATCCGTTATATCTTATATCTGATTAATCATATATTAGCATAAAATTATAAGAAGTACACAGTGTAGAACCGAGCGAGAAAATATCAATTATGGGAAAACCATCTTCATGTCGCTAGCAAATGTAATTTTAGGTCTTCTTCAGCAGCAAGAAATGACGGGCTACGACCTCAAAACGAGCTGCTTCGATCAATGCGTTGCCCATTTATGGCCAGCAGATCAGGCACAAATTTACAGAACTCTCGATAAGCTAGTTGAGCAAGGCTGGATTACCTGTAACATTGAGATTCAACACGATCGCCCCAACCGCAAAGTCTACAGTGTGACGGAGCTAGGGAAAGCGGAATTTAGGCGATGGCTAGGGATTCATCAGCCCTTACCGACTATCAGAGAACCTTTACTCGTCCAGTTGCATTTTGCAGATCAGTTGTCGAATGAAACCATCATTGACCTACTAAAGCAACAATTAGCGGCTCGAAGCAAAAAGCTGGCTGAATGTGAAACCATCGATTTGCCATCAATCGGTGATGAATCTGCCAACCGCAACCAGGTGATGCAAAGGCTGGTGCTGGAGTTGATCATCCGAAGAGAAGAAACTTATATTGATTGGTTAAAGACAGTAATCGAAGTTGTCAGTCGCCAAGAGCCATATCCATTTACCAAGAAAGAATTCAGGAGTCAGGAGGTCACTGAGCGACTTGCCTTGAGCGAAGTCGAAAGGAGTCGAAGTGAGCCAGAATTCTCCAATTGAATTTTGAACGAAAGAGCAGATGAATCGTGGATTATTTGTAGGTTTAGTAACTTTAGATTTGATTTACCTTGCTGACTCTCCCCCTAAGAATAATCAGAAGATTGTCGCTACTGACTATACTGTAGCGGCAGGGGGCCCAGCAACAAACGCGGCTGTAACTTTCAATTATTTAGGAAATCAGGCTACAGTCTTAGGTGTAGTGGGTTCTCACCCAATGACGCAGCTGATTCGAGATGACTTGGCAAATTACAAAGTTGCGATCGCAGACCTTGAGCCTACCATTGATTTAGTACCGCCTGTATCTTCGATTATTGTCACTGAAGCTACAGGTGAACGCGCTGTGGTTTCGATCAATGCTGTCAAAACTCAAGCTAGCAGCGCCTCTATCCCGCCAGATATTTTGCAGAATGTCGATATCGTACTGATTGATGGACATCAGATGGTGGTTGGTGATTCCATAGCTCAAATGGCTAAAGCCAATAATATCCGAGTAGCGATCGATGGTGGTAGTTGGAAGCCTGGATTTGAGCAAATTCTACCGTTTGTAGATTACGCTATCTGTTCAGCTAATTTTTATCCCCCCAACTGCCAGACTGGAGAAGACGTATTTAGCTATCTCAGTGGATTTGACATTCCTCATATCGCCATTACCCACGGACAAGAACCAATTGAATACTTGAGTGGCACTAAAACTGGTATCGTAGATGTGCCGCAGATTCAAGCAGTTGATACGTTAGGGGCTGGAGATATTTTCCACGGTGCTTTTTGTCATTACATTTTAAGCCAAAGCTTTACTGATGCACTGGCACTGGCAGCTAATATTGCTGCTGATTCCTGTAAATTTTTTGGTACTCGGCGCTGGATGGATTTAAGATAATTCGTAATTCGTAATTCGTAATTCGTAATTTGTAATTAGTTAAACTAAGTATCGCTGTGCGCCCCTAATCACGTTATGCATATTTTTAAATAGGCCAAATTAATGAAAGATTTACAAGAAATATTAGCGATCGCTCGTGAGGTAGGTTGGGGCGCAGCAGATATACTGCGATCGTATTACCACGGCACAGCAAAAGACCCTGATTTAGAAATCCAATATAAGCAGAATGAGCCTGTCACTGTTGCCGATGTAGCTGTAAGTCAATACATTTTGCAGAGGCTACAAGCAACTTTGGGTAACGAAGATTTTGCTTACATCAGCGAAGAAACTTATCAATCGTCAAGTAGTGGTATACAGGCTTCTGCCCCTTGGGTATGGATAATTGACCCTTTGGATGGCACGCGAGATTTTATCAAAAAAACTGGCGACTATGCAGTTCACATTGCTTTAGTCAAGGAAACACGCCCAGTGTTGGCAGTGGTGGCAGTACCAGAGGCTCATAAGTTATATTACGCTACCAAAGGCGGGGGTACATTTGTAGAAACCCGCAACGAATCTGTTCCTTTACAAGTGTCTTCAGGTAAAGGAATTGAGGATTTAACCTTAGTCGTTAGTCGCTCTCACCGCAACCAACGGTTAGATCATCTGCTACAAAATTTACCCTGTCAAAATCAGAAATCTGTGGGTAGTGTAGGCTGCAAAATCGCCACCATTGTTGAGCAACAAGCAGATATCTACATTTCCCTTTCCGGCAAGTCTGCGCCCAAAGACTGGGATATCGCCGCTCCAGAATTGATTTTAACAGAAGCCGGTGGTAAATTTACCCACTTCGACGGCACTCCATTGCAGTATAACACTGGTGATATCAATCAATGGGGAGGTTTGCTAGCTAGTAATGGTGAATATCACGAACTACTATGTAAAAAAGCAGAAGGGATCTTAGCGCAATTTGACCATAGCTAACGGGATACTGGATGATGAATATTTTTTAATTTGCTTTAATTTGCTTTTAAAACAGTCGATCGTGGTATGATTAATCTGATTACGAATAATAATCTTTAGCTCTTAGTCCACAGCTTAATTTTGAAAACACTAAATATCTGGGCGATCGCGAGTTAATTACGATTTCCGATTAAAAGTGTAACTTGATATAGTACAAGCAAAAAAAGCCAGTCTTTAGAAAGTCTGCAAACCGTCTTTAAAGGTTTGATTTGTGAATAAAATTCACTATCAGACAATATTCAAAGGCTGAATGCTGTGCTACACTCATGGACATAAAGATTATTTTCGGTTGAGTAACTCGTTTTGATTTCTAAAAACCGTCTCTCCGAATTTAACTCTCTACACTCCCTGAATTCGGAGATTTCTATGTCAATTTACGTCGGAAACCTGTCCTATCAGGTTACAGAAGATGACCTAAAGCAGGCTTTTGCAGAATACGGAACAGTAAACCGTGTTCAACTCCCCACAGATCGGGAAACAGGCCGGCCGCGTGGGTTCGCTTTTGTGGAAATGGAATCAGACACACAAGAACAAGCTGCCATTGATGCACTTGATGGCGCTGAGTGGATGGGACGTGATTTGAAAGTGAACAAAGCTAAACCTCGTGAGGAAAGAAGCAACTCCTCTCGCGGTAGCTGGGGTGGCGGTAATAATGCCCGCCGCAACAACAATCGCTACTAAGTCGATTCCTGAAAATTTCACATTTAGAGTCTCCAGCAGATAAAGCCAAAGGCTCCATTCTGCTGGAATATTTTATTTGGTATCTAGTCTTGAACTATTCATCCATATTAAGGAGGAATGAGAATGACACAAGTAGTTTTAGGAGAAAATGAAGGTATTGAATCAGCCTTGAGAAGATTTAAACGGGAAGTTTCTAAAGCAGGAATTTTCCAAGATATGAGAAAAAAGCGTCACTTTGAGACGCCGATAGAAAAAGAGAAGCGTAAAGCAATTGCTAGGCACAAACAACGTCGTCAACAACGTTCTCGCTTCAATTAAAAGTCCAAGCAAATTTGCCCTTCGATTTGACATCTAGCCAACATCTCTTCATTGTTGCCATAGCACTGGCAAGCCACAAGTAATTAGCATACATCAATCAATAAACAACATTGTTCGTAGTATCGCAGTATTGACTTTCGGCGCTACTGAATTATACATGTTTTCAATTGCGTGAAGTATGGGCTTACAGCTAGCTATGCGCCCCTAACTAATATCGTGTCCGGTAAAGACTTATCATTAATCCCGCAGTTCTTGCTGGGGGCTTCTTAGCTAGGGGAAAGAGGAATTTTCCCGTTTCTGCATAGATTACGGGAATTATAACTAATTAACCGGACATGATATTACTCATCTTCGCACTCACTACTTTGATCGTAAGCGATTATCCGCACATGATATAACGATTACCTAGCATTTCTCCAGGTTACGGTTATACTGCTATCATTGCTGGCTCTACTGGTCAGATCGATTTACTGAGTGTTATTTGATTCAGGGTATCTGGGTGGCAAATTAGTACTGACTAAATTGAGACATCCTTTAGCTGGAATGTTTCAAGGTATTTTATTGTTTTCTTTTTTCTTTCAGCAGTAGATATATTAATTACAACAGGCTAGGAATAATATCAAGTCCGGGTAATTCCAATTTAATAAGTAATCACGCGGGCATGATATAAGGTATGGGAACATCAGGGAGAAACCAATCCCCAATAACTAATATTTGAGGAGATTTAATGTGTCTAGTCGTAAATTATCTTTATTACTGAAAATAATAATTGTTATATTGGTTACTGGTGCTAGTAGTTTAGGTATCAGCTTGCTTTTAACCACAAGCGGATTTGAGCATTTGTTGGGAATTCTCAAGCCAAAAAGCGAGAATGCTAAAGCGAGTCATAACAAGCTGATGAGTGCAGATGCACAGAACATAAATCCAGTCACAGAGCAGATGAATGAAGTGCCAAAGGCATTTCAGGGAGCAATCGTTTATCAAGGGAAACTAAAACCGAATGAGAAAGTTATTGCCCTAACTTTTGATGATGGCCCCAGCCCCAAAAATACGGCACAGATTTTAGAAATCTTGAAGAAAAATGATATCAAAGCCACATTCTTCATGATCGGGGAAATGGTGAAATATTTTCCTCAAGTTGCCAAGCAAGTGGCTGCTGATGGTCACATAATTGGTAATCACACATGGCATCATTGGTATCGCCACATGGACTTAGCTACTGCGGCTAGTGAAATCGATCGTACAGCAGAAATCATCTACAAGACTACTGGAGAGAAAACTAATCTATTTCGTCCTCCTGGGGGTTTTCTGAATAATGGACTAGCCGAATATGCCAGAAACGAGAAATACGCTGTCATGATGTGGTCAGAACAATCGGGAGATGCTGAACGTCATTCGCCTCCAGTTACGGGGCTGGTCAAAAATGTGCTGAAATATGCAAAACCCGGTGCAATTGTCCTGCTGCACGATGGAGGCGGCAACCGTTCTAAATCTGTCAAGGCTTTACCAGAAATGATCGCAGGTTTAAAAGCCCAAGGCTATAAATTTGTGACAATTCCCCAACTACTGGAAATACAAGCCCAAGAAAAAAGTGTGGAGACAGCAGCATCACCTGTGGTAATAAATCAAGAAGATCCAAACCAACAACTTAATCATCAGTGATATCCCAATACGGTTCGGTTAAGGTTTTTTGATGAAAATTATTGCTCGTCAAAGACGCGATAAATCGCCGTCTCTACAAAGGACTGATTATTGTAGAGACGGCGATTCATTGCGTCTCTTGCCTTGAACAAACAGTATTGAGTGATATCCTGTCCAGGTAATTAGTTAGTTTATTGGCCAGCAATGCGATTGTTTCGACTAACAATGGGATTGTGTCGGCTGACAATGCTAAGACAGCAATCTAAAATCGGGTTTCATACTCAACTTGGAGTTGATTTTCATCCCCCACATCAGTTGAGCCTCGCATCAGAATTTCGTCATTGACTCGATAGAGGACATTGAAACGGAAAGATTCATCGCTAGAAAGAGCGCGTGATAAAGATGCAGAGAAATTTTTATTAATATCAAACACACCTTCCGCTGATAAATTAAGAATTGAAGCTCTTGATGTTTTTGATTCATCATTATTAATCGATGGAGTCGGAAATATCCGAAATTCACTAAAACCAACAGCCTGTCCGATCGCAGTGATAGTTCCTTGTAAACTACCTAAAATGGTAGAACTAGCGAAATTAGTCAGCCCTTGGCCTGCATCTGCTTGACCGAAAGAACCCAGAATTGAGCCACCCAGCAAAGCAACTATTTCTCCCTTACTACGGCTAGGTTCGCTCGTCAATTCTAGATTGTCACCCAATTTGCTAGCTGGCCCGTTCACCCTCGCTTGAACGGTAACGCTACGTAAAGTCCCAAAGTTGTTTACAGAAACATCGCTGACTTCAGAAGACAATGGTGATTCCAAAGTTTGAGTGTTCCTTGCTGATGCTTCCGGTACAATTGCCGTCAGTCGGACATCCAAAGTCGGGTCAAGTCCTTGACTTGGAGTAAACCGCGCAGTTTGTTCGTAGCCCCGCGCCAAGGTGAACTCAGTGGAAAATAAGCTCAGTCGTCCTCCTGTCAAACGAATGACTCCTTCAGGAAGCGGTTTGGCTAATGTACCATTAATGGTCAAGTCGCCTGTTGCGTCAAACCTCAATAGGGGCTGACTTAATGCCGCTCCTCCTGGTACAAAGCTGAGTAGGGACTGAGTTGTAACCCGAATATCTTTGCCTAAAATCAACTTTAAATCTGCAAACGTTACAGGTAAGTTGGGTGGAGTTGCGGGAAGAGTGCTTGCGTCTGTTGTCGCCACTGAGTTAGTGCTTCCATCCACTGTAACCACTGAGTTAGTGCTTCCGTCCACTGTAGCTACTGAGTTAGGGTTATTCTCTGCTGTCGGTGTGGCGTTAGGGTTAACTTGTTGTCTATCTAGATTTATGACCTTAGTGTTAGACTCTGCTGTAGCTGCTGATTTTTTAGCCGTAGTAGGCGAGTTGCCAATAATTACCTGACCATCACTCAGTTGAATCTCTCCGCCAATTACAGGTTTTAAGGCTGTGCCGCGAACCACGACATCGCCACCAACACCACCTTCATACAGTCCTGCAAGCTTAAAATTGAGTTTGTCTGCTATTGATACTGTCAGGGGATTAGCTGCGGCTTGTTGAGCATCAAAAATTGGCAAGATGCCTGATGCAGTTACTTGCCCTTGATTGTAATTACCTTGGATATTTTCAACGCTTACCGTAGTACCATTAAATAGTGCTGTTCCTGTGACATTCGTGAGAGGATCGGATAAGGCTTGAGCGCTAAAAGTTGCATTATTAAATGTGGCGTTGCCGTTGATAATTGGTTCGGTTAAAGTACCTTTAACGTTTAAATCTACTTTTCCTTGACCGTCTACCCAAGCGACTTGATTGTTGGTAAGCAGATTTAACAGTGCCAATCCTTCATTTTGCACATTGGCGTCGATGTTGATTTGATTGCTATCAGGTTGCACTTTGGCAAAAGGCAAAGGAGCAGGTACGCTACCTGTAACGGCAACTGGCTGCGTTCCGGTCACGAGTAAGGTACTATCAAAATTCAAGCGAGCGTTGTTGTAATCAAAGTTCACTTGTCCTGTTTGTACGGGTTGTTTATTAAGGGTCGCATTCGCTAGCGCCACTTTCCCTTGAACTCTGGGGTCTTGCAAACTCCCTGCTAAAGTGGCGTCAGCATTTACATTACCAGTGATATCTACGGGGTATTTTTCGATAAAAGGTTCTAAAAGTGATAAAGGCAGACTGGCTACATTCAATTTTCCAGATACTTGCTCGGTTCCTAACTGTCCTGAAAACGCCACTAGTCCTCGATCGATCCCCACACTCAAGGGTGAAAGGGTGACGATACCATCGGCGAAAGTACCTTGAGCAACGACTGGATTGATGGAATAATTACCCCATTGCCAGTTAGCACCTTGAAAATTAAAGCCAACATTCAACCCAGATTTTAACGAGCCATTGGCTGTAATTGCTCCGCTTAAAGCACCTGTTAATTCTGCAAGGCTGGGTAAAGATGCGGTTTGTTTTTTCTCTACTTGCTGTTCTTTGGCGATCGCTGTTGTAATATTCGAGAAATATGCTAACTGTGTTTTCAAATCTGCATCCGGCAAACTGACAGGCTCAGTTTCCAGTACTTCGGCTCCTGCTAACGTCGGAGGCTGCAACCCGGTACTGAGGTCTTTAAAATCGAAGATATTAAATGCTTGTAAGAGTCTCTGGATTTTCGCTTCGGCAAAATTAGCTTGGAATTGAAATTGCGGGTCATTCCCTGCTTGCACATTACCACTGAGAGCGATGTTGCTATCGCCAATCCGCAATAGACCATTAGCCAAGCTAGCTGTACCATCAGCATAATTGATGTTGCCGCGAAATTCATCGGCTGCAACTCTGGCAACGCGAGGTGCTGCGATCGCCACATCTCCCGCAATGGCATAATTATTTAAATTAACAACTAAATTACCCGATAATTGCCCCCCCAGAGGTTTCAATTGATTGTTAGGTAAAAAGCCGCCAACCAAAGCGATGGGAAACTGTTGGGCGTTGATTATCAAGTTATCTCCCTCAGTTCTACCCGTAGTAACTGCTTCATCGCGTTTAACTAAAAATGAAGTGGGACGATAATCTGCGCCTAAGTTAAGGGCAATCCGGTCTTGTTTCCCAGCTAATCGCAGACTTCCTCCTTGTCCGCCTTGAAAATTCACGTTTCCAGTTAAAAGTCGGTCAAACGCCAAGTTACTCACATTGAAATTCCGCAGCCGGATATTCCCATTAGCTTGCGGGACATCTGGAGTTCCTGTAACTTTTCCATTAAAATCAAGTCGCCCTGCTATTGCTACGTCCCCAGGAACTTTAAAGCCAGTATTTTGTAGGTTGAAATTCTGCGCCAGTACATTTAAATCAAATCCGGCAATTTGGGGTGCGCCAGTTGGGGGAGACTGAATAGCGATCGCACCATTAGCAGTAAATCCTGCGGTACTTGCATTTTCAACGATAATCTGCTGTCCATTCCACTGAAATCTTGCAGTTAGCGGTTTCGCCAGCTGCGCTACTCCTTGGGGAAGGCTGATTTGTCCGGCGGCACGAATATCTGCAAGTTGGAAAGATTGGGTTGTGCCTGCTAACTGAATATTGCTATTCAGCCGTCCTCGCAGTTGTGGTGAGAAACGGTTGAGTTGAATTTGAGAAGTTTTGACAGATCCTTGCCAGCGTTGTTGTGCAAGTTGACCTTGAGCTGTGATTGTCCCACCGGCGACGTTCACAACCGCATCGGGAAAGACGATATTCTCTCCTTGTTTGGTAACAACAACTCGTCCGGTGGTGGGATAGGTAGCACTAGGCGCTTGCACCCGCGCGACTGTTTGCAGATTGCTCAAAGTACCGGAAATATCGGCATTTGCCGAGACATTCCCAATGGTAATGGAGGGTGAGGAATTGTAGGCTTTGGCGATCGCATCCCCTGGTATATTTTTTGCTTGCACATTCAATGCCACCCTACCTTGGGGTGCAAGCTGAACTCGTCCGCTAGCTGTGACTTGCCCTCCCACATCTGGATTTGCTTGAACGCGAGAAACGTTGACATTTAACGGTGTACCCAAAGAACCAGAAATTTTAGCGTTCGCAGATATACCACCAACATTAATCGGAGTTGAAATGCCGTAACCTTGAGCGATCGCATTTCCTGGGATACCTTGAGCTTGAATATCTACGCCTACTTCACCTTGAGGAGCAAGTTGAATTTGACCATTGGCGGTGATTTGTCCTCCGGCTGGCGGCGTTATCTGAACATTGGAAACATCAAGTTTTAAAGGCTGTTTGCGAAGTGAGCCAGAAATTTGAGCTTTTGCGGAAACATTCCCCACTGCGATCGGTAGAGTAACACCATAGCTGCGTGCTAGTATATCTCCTGATATTCCATCAGCTTGAGCATTAAATATTACTCCATCTTTAGCTCCCAAATTAGCTTGACCGCCTCCGGTAATTTCACCACCAGCGGCGGGGACTATTTTCAGATTGGAGACAGTAAGTTGAGATGCAGTTTTAGATGCATTCAAGCGAAAATCAGTGTTGATGGTATTAAATTGAATGCGGTCAACTTGAATCGGTTTGGTATTACTTACTGTACCGCTGACTACTGGTTGCTCAAGTGCGCCGCCTACCTGAATTTTTGCCTGAATTTCGCCACTAGCTGGAACTGACGAATTTACTTTCAATGTATCTAAGATATTTTTCGCAGTAACAGGTTTTATCAGAGCAGAGACATTAAAACCTGTTTGAGTATTAATTGTTCCATTAGCCACAATCGGAACTTTGCCAAAGTTCGTACTCAGATTATCTAAAGTAACTGTCTGACCTTGAAATAGAAATTTCCCATTAAAATTAGAAACCGGCTGAGGAATATTTTGAATTTTAGCGGTGATTTGATTAGCTGTAGCTGTTCCCGTAATTGCGATGTCTGAAAGTTTGGGTGGAATCTGAACTCCTAAGTCAGCATTTAAATACCCTGCTTGCAGAGCGATGGGTAACTGAATTAATCGAGTGATATCGGATGCTTGTAAATTTTGGGCTGAAAGTTGCAGGTTAGTTTGTTGAGCTTTTACTTGGGTTTCGCCAACAATTTTAGCAGCGCCTCCCCTAGTGAATTGAGTATTGAAGTCATAACCGATCCTTTGATTTCGATCGGAAAATCGGGCAATACCACCAACTCGATCTAATATGACTGAGCCGTTGGGTTTAGTCAGTGCAGTGAATGGCATTAACTCTACATTGCCATCTTGAATTTGAAGTGACTGCAACTCAGTTTGAATAAAACCTTGTCCCTCTCCAGCCTTAACTTGGGCTGTCACCCAACGACCATCTTTATCTTGTTGAATGTAGACATTGGGTTGAACTAAGGTGACATTTAATGCTAATTTTCGGCTAAGAAGAAGTTGCAATGGCGAGAACTGCACATCCAAAGCTTTTGCTACCACCCGATCTGCATCGGTGGGAGTGGCTGGTATCGATAGAGAGCTAAATCTCAGACTAGAAAGCGAAAAACGTTCAACGTTCCCAACTTTTACTGGACGCCCCAGTAATTGCTCAAGATTTTGCTGTACTAACGGTGCTAAATCTTTATATACATAGTTTCTAGCCCACCAAGCACCAACTATAATTCCAATTAGTAAAACCCCACCTAGAGCCAAACTGGTACGTCCTAAAAGCAGGAGCCACAGACGACGGTTAGATGGTTCCTGATTGTTTTCTGAATTTGGCGATCGCGTCATGATTGTTAGTACTACCAGTAATTTTTCTGGAGTGAGGCTAGAGACAAATTAGTTAGTTGTATCAGCAAGTTACAATTTATGGTTTCACAATATCAGGACTTACGCAAGAACTTTGTGGCAAGCTGCTTGTATTTTCGAGGGGAGGCTGCGCCAATAAGACGCATTTGCAGTGCGTCTATGTTATTTCATGATTTTGTCTAATTCCTGAATTTATTTCGATTAATAATTTTTCACCAGACGTTAGTTTTGTTCGTTTTGAGATTTGGAAACTTTGCTGGTATAGATATTATCTTTAACACAGTCAGTAATATTTGATTAAATGACTTTATAATCGCTCCTGTATATACGACCCTGGTTATAAACTTTAACTTTCCAGAATCTAACTTAGTATAGATGACAATGATGATTTAGCCTTCCATTATTCAGGAGGCAAATGTATATGCGAACACACTTACAAAATATCTATGAATAAAGCTTAGGTTTATGCAAAGTTATCAGATAATTTTATCCATTAATTAATCAAGTTAAATTTGATACTTAGGCTGTGCTATTAGAGGATATTTTAAAAGTCCTGAAAGGTATAATTTTGCAGTTATACACTCGGTAAACTTGGGGATGCGATCGCTAAAACTTGCAGTGGCGATGGAAGACCGAACTCGGCGCAAGCAGGCGGTAGAGATGCGAGAAAATTGGCAGAGGCGTTGGCACAAGTGCAAAGTGAGTTAAAGTCAGTCTTGGGTTAGTTCTATTTTTTGAAGGGCGGCCGTTTTGCCGTCCATACTAGAAATTGCTTAAGCGTAGATACTTTTTGCTATGCTCTTTTTTTAACAACCTTTCAAATGAATCGATCAAAATTTTGAGCAATAGTTTATGAGTGTTAACGCTTTTGTTGATCATGGCTTTCCTCCAGGTCAGGAATTCTGTGTAAAAGTTCTATCTAGCCCGGAATTTACTGTTGAAACCCTTGGAATTATTTCATCACAGACAAGTCGGCTTAAAAAAGCTGAATTAGCAGTAGATATAGCGAATGGACTTGAAAAAGGTAAACTTACTTCAGATGAGATATTACTTGCTTATGTCAAACAGTCAAGAAGATGGTTGAGCTTGAAACTAGGTACGTGCGTTCGTACACCTAATTTAAACTCTTCTGCATCTTTGTTACAGGAATTTGGTCAGGATGGTTGGTACGGGCCAATTTACGAACCGAATCAACCCAAGAAAAAATGGTATATCCGAACTTATAGAATTGTCGATTATGTGCGTCGAGGGTCTGGAACTGCTAGCCAATTAGATGAACGGTATATTCGCTGGTCTGTAATTGCTGAGGTAGACAAAGATTACTTAGCTTTATCCTGGGATGGATTTACCTATAGTTCAACAGCCGATGAACACATAGAACAACGTACTCAATTCCCTTTCTGGAATCATATTCCTGGATTTTTTGATGAATTAGCTAATCATTGCCAAGCTCAGTGGACACATCCCAATCTCCATCAGCTTGTTCTGCATGATATGTGGGATAAATACCTCAATAAATCAATAAATGGTGTTTGCTATAAATGGAAACATTTGAGGATTCGAGCCGAAGCTTCTGGACTTTTTATAAATGCTCATAGTTCTGGAATTCAAGAAATTGATGTTAGAGGATTACAAGCTCTATCGCAAAAATTAGCTCATTCTGTTCTAAATATACTTGGTTTGTCCGGTGAGCAAGAAAAAATAAGTAATGCTGAAGATGCGATTTTATTTACCTTAATCAAAGATTGGGGTACTAAATCTTATGAATTTGAATTAGACAGGGAATTAATACCGAATGAAATAAAAACAGGAATATTAATAGCTAATGAAATAGAAACAGAGATATTAACAGAAGTTAAATTAAAACAGATTATCAAAGCACATTGCTATTTTGGACTCAAGCCTAACTCTAAAACTCAAGATTCTCTTCAACACCTCAAGTGCTATTCAGGGTATTATGGTGGTAGTACTCGTGTTCTTGAGTTTCTGCTAAAAGAACTTGGATTTTAAGGCTAAGGTCATGACTAGCTTCATCCACAAGGGTCATTTGGACTTCTTATCTGAAAAACAGAAGGCTGAACTGAGCAAGCATTTTCTGACGGCATCGACAACAGCAATGCCGCATCAACTTGCTGTACGGTTGGGTATAGAATACTCTAATGCTTTGGCACTCTTAGCAGACCTTGAAGCAGAAGGAGTCTGTGAAATGAAGCTTCTTATATATCATAATTGTGAGCCAGATGTTCCTGCGGGTGCAATTCCTTACGGTATAGGGTTTCCTGATTTACCTTGGATTTGTCCGCATTGTGAAAGTATTGTAGAAAATTATAATGAGCTATCGTTTGATCTGATGGCGACATCTAAGCAATCAATTGAATTTGTTTGATTAAATTATGCCAACTCAAGACGAACTTGTAGAATCTATAATTAATGCTATGGATTTGCTGGAATTAGGAAATCCAGCATTAAATAAGTTAGCTTCTTATCTGTATAAAACAGATGTTAAACTTTCTGAATATTTGGATGACCTTAAGATATTTACTCAATTAAAAAAACCCACACTCCAAGAAACACAAGAAGCTGGTAAGCTGCTAGAACAGATTGTACTTCTAGTATTTAAAGGACTAAAAGGGGTTCAAAGCATTAAAAGTTTTCAGTCGGCAGGGCCTCAATATGATTTGTTAGTTACTGGTGATGATATTTTTTGGCAAAATGTCTGTAAAACTTTATATCTTGAGTGGAATCAGAGAGATATAGTTATCGAGGCGAAAGCAACAAAAGCATCTGTGCCAGATAAGCAATTTGCTCGACTGTGCAGCATCATGGATTTAAATTTAAAAAGTGCAGGTCTTGGTATTTTTATTACACTTAATGGAGCAACAGGTTTTCCTAAAAAAGGTGATCCAAGGACAAGAAAAGTTAGTGATTGTAGACTTCGCCAAATACTTTTTCATGCCAAAACAAATAAAATGATAGTTGTTCTAGACAAGGATGATATATATGAGTTGACAAAAAATGGTACTCTAATTCAAATGCTATCTCGGAAAATAAGAGATTTATTTGAACTAAGTGGTTTACCTACTTCTCCGGCTGAACAATTTCAAGAGATAGATTTACCTCCTCATTTGAAAATGTTGTATTATTCGGCTAGCTAGCAGATATGGAATCAGGTAATTTACTATCCTGATACCACTACGCCGAAATATTCAGATGCAGAGAGTCACAGTTGATGAGATTCAATGAGATCCTTTGAAATACCTAAATCAAGTTGAGGCGGTTGAGGCATGAATGGTTTATGAATAAAAGATTCCCGACTTCTCTCAAAAGTCGGGCATCTGAACTTATCGATTACTGTTTTGCAAACCCAATCAATCATTATCAGATGGATCGTCAATCATTTCTGGTACTAAAGCTGGGTTACTTCTACGTTCTTGTGGTGATTGCTCTCGAATAACATCATCTATTCTTGCAGGGTGTTTGATTTTGTCTAGTACCTCTGGACTTAATTCTGATGGATCGCCTTCTGGATTAGACTTTTCAGCTTGACTAGGAACTGTTTCCTTATTCATAACTATTTCCTTAAACCCTAAACTTATATGCCAAGCTTAAGTTCTTCTATGGTGGGCTACACACTATCTTGGGACTTAATTTCACATGAAGAGTGGGTGAAAAAGGCGATCGCTTAATGAAACTGAATAAAGGCGTTAGTCACCAGAAATCAGTTGGGTATTTTGAACGAAAGAGTTGATAGTGCAGCGTCTTTGGCTTTGCTCATAAATTCTGACTTCTGAATTCTTCTTCAAGAATTGGGGTTTTTGGCTAACTCAGAAACCAATGTCATAATTTCATGACATTCTATCCATAGATAGCTGTTATTGTCATGAAATTATGACAATAAGATCCCAGAAGGGCTGATAAATTCGTGAAACAGTCAAAAAACCTACTTCTGACCCCTTGATCCCTAGATATGCTTAGTGGTTAATATAGACTTAACAAACAGAAATCCTCCGATCCCAAAGAAATGCTAATTTCAGCATTATGAGGAATTGAAAGGATGTTGGCTCAATTTAAAAACAGATTAAAAAACTTAAAAACTGGGCAAGACCAGGAGTCAGGAATAAGAAATTCATCTGGAATGGATGAGATTTTAAATAGCATTCTTTAACCAGGGGAAATCATTTACCGCTTAAACTACTGGAGGCCAAATTAATGGCAAAAGAACGCCCGCCACTAGAGGAGATGACCTTACGCCAACTACGCAAGGTTGCTAGCGAATATAGCATCTCTCGCTATAGCCGAATGCGTAAATCACAACTGCTGACATCAATACAAGAAGTCCAGCGTAGCAAAAACTTACTCAGTCCATCTCGTTCATTGGAGGCACAAGAAACCGTGGAAGCTGCAAAGTTTGAATTAGGTCAGGAAGATCGTACTGGTGGGTCTTTAGCTGATGTTGATGAAGGACTGGCAGATTTGCCTTCTGGCTATGGTGAAAGCCGGATTGTACTTTTACCGCGCGATCCTCAATGGGCTTACACTTACTGGGATGTTCCCAATGAACACAAAGAGGAACTGCGTCGGCAAGGCGGACAACAACTGGCACTACGGATTTATGATGTCACCGACATCGATATCGAATACCAAAGCCCACATAGCATTCAAGAATATCCTGCTGATGAACTAGCTAGAGAATGGTATTTACCAGTTCCAGTTAGCGATCGCGATTATACGATCGATATCGGCTATCGTGCTGCTGATGGTCGTTGGTTAGTACTAGCTCGTTCTAGTAAAGTACACATTCCTCCCGTCTATCCTTCTGACTGGATTGAGGATGTCTTCGTGACTGTAAATTTTGAAGAAGATTTACGTGGCAAAACTCAGTACGAACTAGTCCCTCCTGCCAAGAAAGTTGCAGCTACCGCCAATGGCAATGTTGTTGTAAATGGTAACGGCAACCCCATCTACGACGAAATATTTGGTTTAGCAGAATCTGCCGAAGCACAACGGGTTGCTGGCTCTATCTTCGGCTCCCAACAAGGTGCAGCGCGTCCCGAACAAGCTATTAGCTCTTACATTTTCCCATCAGGTGTGGGTCTGTGGGCAACTCCCACCGTGTCTGGTTTAACCGCTTCCGGTGCAGGAATGTCAGGTGTTGGCTTCTCGGCTTCCGCCGTACCAGTGCGTCCGCGCCAGTTCTGGTTAATTGCCGATGCTGAGTTGATAGTCTACGGTGCAACTGAACCCGATGCTACTGTAACTATTGGTGGCCGTCCAATTAAGCTGAATCCAGATGGAACATTCCGCTTCCAAATGTCCTTCCAAGATGGTTTAATTGACTACCCAATTTTGGCTGTAGCTGCTGATGGCGAGCAAACCCGATCGATTCAGATGAAATTTAATCGTGAGACACCATCTCGAAATACTAACACCAAAGAAGAAGCTGTCTTAGAATGGTTCTCTTAAGTTTTGGTTCTGAGATTGACTCCAGACTGAAATTTTAAATTATTCCCCGCTATAGTAATTCTGTAGCGGTTTTTTTTGTATTATTATGTTTACAAAAAAATTATTTTTGTTATTTATTTTGATAATCAGTGCAAGCTTATTATCAAGTTGTCAAAAGATGGAAGCAAATTTAGTCCCAAAAGCGTCTAAAACTTGTCCTGGCAAAGATGCCAAGTTCAGTATTGATTTTTTTAAAACCAATAATCAAGGTAAAAAAAATCCTAAAGGTATTAACAATGTGATTATTTTTAATCCCAAATCAGCAGAATTAGATTTCAAAGTTAATGTTGGTCTATCTCATAAACTTTACGCCAAAGATAGTAGAGGTAAACTGCGTAAAGAATATGTAGCAAAACAGTTTCGTGAACTTATCGCTGATGAAAATGCCAAGTTAAACGGACAGCTACCCATTGCTGCAATTAATGCCGACTATATAGATACTGATGATAAACCCCAAGGCTTAAATATTTCTCGTGGCGTAGAGTATTCAGGAGCATTTAAAAATAAACGTTCTTCCTTTGGCATATCAGGAGGTACACCCCAGCAGCGACAGGCTACTATTCAAGCTGGCAGAAGAACGAACGATATTCTCAATTACAATTTAGTGGGCGGTAATGGCAGATTCTATCGTCAAGGTAAATTTAAAGATATTTGTCAAGATTTGGGAGAATTTGCTTGTAAAAATGCAACTAATCGCTCTCTAGCAGCTATCACGAATCAAGGCTATGTAATCTTATTAGTTAATGACTTGAAAGCTAATTCTCAGATTGAATTATCTCAACTTAATCAAGAGTTACTGCCAGATATGTTTGATAATGTCTTAGAAGGTATTGCTAGCAATAACTGTTTAGGTAAGATTCAAGAAGGGATTTTATTTGATGGAGGTATGTCTCCAGGATTGTATTACAACCAGAAAACTTATGTAGAAAACCTTGGGCCGATTGGTTCAGTTTTTTTGATTTACAAAAAATAAAATAGTTATATAGCAAGGGACTGGGGACTGGGGACTGGGGACTGGGTGAAAAGCCTTTTTCCTCGTTCCCAGTCTCCGACTGGGAACGAGATATTGGTTATTGACCAATAATATCATGTCCGCTTGATTGCTTATTAAACCCGAAGAACCCCACCCCGCCAAAGCTGTGCTTTGTCTCCCCTCCCCGCAGGCGGGGAGGGGTTGGGGGTGGGGTTATTTTATTATGGGTAATTTGGCGGACATGATATAAATAATGACTAATTCACGAGTTAATGCTTATTTAAGACTTTGTAATTCATCTTGATTTTTAGTTTTTTGATGAGAAAAGCGAATTCCTACAAAGATGTCGTAAATAAACTCTAGAAAGTCTTTCTTTTGTAGCAACCCCGAAGTTTGATAACAGCCTTTTTCATCTAACAAAGGCTTCATCAGATAGTATGTAGACTGATACTTGTACCAGGGAATACAAGTCCATAAATGATGAATTAAATGGTAGTTCTGACCTAAAATCAGGATGTTAAGAATTGGGCTAGGGTATACACGAGCATTTTTCCAGCGATCGCGTTCAACAAAGGGACGATGAGGCAAATAATCAAAAAATAAGCCCAGTATTAATCCCACTATACCAGAAGGTACAACCCAAAAATTGAGAACGTACATTAAAAAATGATATTGAACTGAGATATAAAAAATTGCAACAATAATTAAGCGGCTAATTAACCATTCCCATAGCTCATATTTGCGCCACAGTCGCCGTCGAAAGAAAAACACCTCATGGGACAAGAATCGAAATGCAATCATCCACAGCGGGCCACCCGTAGAAACAAAATGATCTGGGTCATTTTTGGGATGGTTAACATGAGCGTGATGCTGCAAATGTACTCGTGTAAACACTGGAAAAACGAACCCTAGCATCAGGGCGCTACCATGACCTAGTATGGCATTAATGACTCGATTGCGGTGAGCAGATTGGTGACAAGCATCATGAATTACTGTTCCAGCACAATGCAAAGCAATAGTGTTAGAAACAAAACACAGCCAGTCTGGCCATTGCCAAAGCCAGTAACCGCAATGAGATGACACCAGTACTGTCACAGATGCAAAAAACAGTAGTAATGTAGGATTGAAATCACCAGGAGGCGCTAACAATTCCTTTGGTGGAGCTTTCAGTAGTTTTTCTGCTTTTGAAGTTACTGTTATTACTTCTGGATCTACTACGTCTTTAAAGATGACTTCCAAGTTGTTGCCATTTAGCTTTTTATAGTCATCAACGGCTGGGTCGATGATGATTAGGCTTTTGTCCGGGATGTCAAAAAAATTAGGATCTAAAGAGGTCATAATTTTCCTGGTCTTGATTCGTTGATAAAATAAGTTTGAAATCCCAAACTCAGCCAGCACAGAATAGATTTCTTGCCCCGATTAAAGAGATGAAAAGATTGAAAATTTAGCCAATACTCTTCTCTATTCAAATTAGGTATGGACTGTAAGAGATAGGGAATAGTAAGAATTTTTGAATTCCTTGCTACACTACACGCATAAACAAAATATTTAATTTTTCATTTTGAGAGTTGCTCCTGTTACTCAATAATGCCAGCAACAACAGCATACATAGATTTTGGTTTGATATCGACATTTATCGATTTGCCCAGTCAATGTTTTTTGCGATGTGCTGAAATTGTGCTTTGTTATTGCTTTTGTGAAAAGCAATTTTCAACAATATAAAGAATACAGTTATTTTAACGATCGATGCAAGAGTTTTATCGGAATTTGACGTATAATAAAAATATTTTAGACACAAAGATCATACTTCTAACAAAAATATATATTTTATTTGCTTAAATAAAAATTTCATCCCTTGCTCTGGATGATGCAATAAGTATATATACTAGCGATCGCTTATCTTCTTTCGATTCCATGCAGTTGCTGTCTTCTTCTTTTAACCAAAACTCCATCGCTGGAGTTTACTGGTAGGCAAAATAGGGAAAGCTTCGTGCAAAGCATGACACTTCTTTGTGGAGCATACCACTTTCTACTCTGATTCTGAGTTCGAGACCACCAAAAAGCTCAAATTTCTATATTATTTAAGAACAAAGATTTTGCTATGCGTCAATTATTACTAGTTTTGTCCAGTATACTAACTTTCAGCAGTTTAAATCCCCTCGCCATGACAATAGCAGGCACAACGCCTGATTTATCTGAAATGCGCTTAGTTCAAAAGCTCAACTGCAATAATCCTCAAACTCAAGCAGCAATTAATGAATGTACGAAGTTGTCTTATCAGAATGCAGATAAAAAACTGAATCAGGTTTATCAACAAGTGATATCTTCATTAGAAAGGCCTAGAAAACAAAAATTGATTGCGGCACAACTAGCATGGATCAAGTTTCGAGATACCAATTGTGAGTTTGAAAGAAGCAGTTATGAGGGTGGAAGTATTGCCTCTACCATTTATTTTGGTTGTTTGGAAGATACTACAAAACTGCGTACCCAACAATTACAAGAATATTTAAAGCCCTCACCCTAAATCCCTCTCCCAAGCTTGGGAGAGGGACTTTGAAATTTGCATTTGTGCAAGAGGTTTATTGAGTCTCTGACTCAATGAATGCATTCCCAGGCAGCTGCCTGGGAATGAGGAAAATTTGATCAAGTTAGGTTTTTATTAACTATTAGTTGTCACTGGAAACTAGACTAATTATCTTTTTCTGAGATTAACGCAAACCTAAAATTTCGGAAATCGCCGCTACAATATCCAAATAAAAGTTGCCTTTCACTGCGCGAAACAATTCAAATTTAGAGTCAGGCGCACCAAAAAACGGTCTGAGAAACCATCCTAATTGCATACCAACAAAGGCGTAAAGCAATAACCAGGATCTTAAAATAGTGGTGCGGGTTTTTTTACCAACTTCATCTTGTTGAGAAAGTAACTGCATTCCTTCATACAGGAATTTAACGCCAAATATACCTGTAATACCAAAAATGAACACATTCAGCAGTTTAAAAAATTGATAAGAATCGGGTGTCGTTATAAGAAAAAATAGCGTAACGGGTGCCAAGCTAAATAAAAGTACGCTAATCACTGACACAGATGTGAGTAATACAACGAAATGCTGTAAAATACTGCTCCGAGAACCAAACAAAACATTAAAAAAGAACAACGTTGGAAAACAAATAATCAGTGTGATTAAATAGAATACCGGAAGTTTAATCGCACCCGATAATGCCTGTCCCCAACTGTGGGATGCACCGATAATTGCTCCATAAAGGGCAAAAAATATAGAACTAGTTACGAACAGAGAACTGATTTTATTTTGTAATCTGATTCCCTGACGGATTTCTTCTAAGAATGACTGGCGATCGCGCAGTAAATTAACTAAAACTCCAAATTGTTGAATTCCGCGATTTTGCTTTTTCAGCATATTTTTTTATTTTGTATATTTTGGGGAATTGCTAACGATTAATTAACGGAATCCAAAGAGATAGCTAAGAGATTTAATCACGCTTAAATAGAAATTACCCTCTCTTTCGCGAAATAGTTCAAAGACAGAACCAGGTGTGCCAAAAAACGGTCTGAGAGTCCATCCTAACTGACTGCCTACAAAAGCGTAAAGAAATAGCCAAAATTGTAAAATTTTCTGGCGGGTTTTACTACCTTCATTATCTTGTTCTAAAACTAAACTCGTGGCTTGATATAAAGACGAAACACCAATAAATCCAGTGATGGCAAAGATAAAGACATTTAACAAAATTAAAAATTGGTAATTATTGGTGGTAATTAAGAAAAACAGCGTGATTGGAGCAAAGCTAAATAAGAGTACGCTGGTGACTGAAACCGCAGTTAAGACTAATGCTAAATGCTGGGCAAAACTCCGTTTGGAACCAAAAATAATATTCGCAAAGAACAACGTCGGGATACAAATCAAAAGTGTGATTAAATAAAGGGCTGGGAGTTTAATGGCAGAAGACAAAGCTTGCATCCAGCTATGGTATGCACCAATGATTCCGCCATAAGCAGCGATAAATAAGGAACTGCAAACTAGCAGCGAAATGATTTTATTTGGTAATCTCGTACCTTGGCGAATTTCCTCTAGAAAACCTTGGCGATCGCGCAAGAATCCAATCAGCACTGCAAAGTATTTGATTCCTGAAGATTTCCGTTCAATCATGTTATCCTCACACCGATATTATTCTAAGTTTCATCTGAGTAATCACCGCCAGAACCATACTTCCAAGCATCAACCAAACGATGCCAATAATATTGTTGTTCGTTCGGTTGATTCTTAATCCATCTTTCTAGCATTGGACTTAGCGAAAGCAAGGCAGTGTATACACCTAAATTACTGTAATGTAACATCCAATCTAACAAACTTGCCAAACCTACTTGTGGAATTATCTTGACAACTAATAGAGGATGATATAAACCAGTTTTTAACAGTGTTTGCGTTAGTGCCGAAAACTGCACTATATCTTGTAAAAATGGTTTTAACACTGGCGTACCCAATTGTTGCATTTCTTGAAATACTGCTGAGAGTAATTGGTTAATTTGATCTGGGGCAATTTTCTGATTGACACCAACACTCATCGCCCTTTGAAACAACCAGGTAACAGTCAAACTTGGCTGATAAGGTTGCAGCAGTGTTAACGCTTTTGCAGATAATTGTTCTGTTTCTAGCGCTTCGTCAATGCCATAAGTTAAACGCTTCAGGTGACGCACCATTGCCCCAAAACCACCAAAACTCAAGGGAGATTGACTACCACTGCTATCTCCGGCTGGGAGAATGCGATTCCAAGGGGTTTTTAGCGGACTTTGGCGATAGGTAGGAAAGAAACCAAATAGTGCCCGTTGAAATTTCAGTTTGTTTAACTCCACTCCCTGATATTCTGGTAACAGACGCAGATATTCCTCAAATAAAGCTTCTAAACTCAAACGTTGAGGTTCTGCATCCATGTAGGTAAATAAGTAAGTGGTTCTGCCATCCCTGGCTGGAAAGGCTTCCCAGAAGTACTGGCATTGATTTTGCAAAGATGTAAATGATAATAATAAATCGCCTGAGTTATTTTCTGGAAAACCTTGAGCGCAACTTCCGACAACCAAGCACAGTGCGTCTGGTTTTTTGCCTTGGCGTGCTTGTTGGGTGATGGGTGAAAAATGTCCCATCGCGTCGATTAATAAGCGAGTTTTGAATTGGTTATTTACCATCACCCCGTCGGGATGAACCATCGCTTCGCTAAAAGGTGTGTTTTCTAATAACTTTCCACCAGCGGCGAGAAATCGGGTTTTCAAGGTAGCTAGTAGATAAACTGGATCTACGCCGATATTCAAGACATCCTCTACCCAAACTTCTGTACCGCCAGCAAAACTAACTCGTGCTGGGTTATATTGAGTGGCGATCGCACTTGCTAATTCATCCTCTGTTAGCAAGTTTAATTCCACAAACACATCTAATTCTTTGCGAGAAATATTCCATTCTTGTTCTCTCCCCCGCAAAATACCCCGTTCCAGCAACGCCACCCGCAACCCCTTCACCGCCAAGGCGCAACCAATTAAAATGCCTAAAGTGCCACCGCAGATTAGCACATCGAAGTCTACAACGCCTAAAGGCTGTTGACTTTCTTTAACTAAGGTTGGTACTGGTGCGGAGTTTTCGCGCACAGATGTTAAGATGCGATCGCCTTGGCGCAATCCTCCTAAAACATCGCCGGGTAGTTGGGAAAGAATTTCTTCAGTTAAAGACATTTTGGAAAAATTCGACTCTACATTCCAAAACTACCTGAGAATAAAGAAAGTAGATACGATATTATTTCTTTTATTAGGATAAAAATACGATGGATAGTATAAAAATCCGGTCGCATGTGGGTAAAGATGGTATTTTACATTTAGATATCCCAGTAGAAATGCCAGATACAGAAATTGAAGTTACGGTAACAATTCAAAGAGTTACACCCCAACAACGGGGCTGGATGCCTGGGTTTTTTGAAGAGGTAATTGGTGGTTGGGTAGGAAAACCGCTAGAACGGGCAGAACAGGGAGAATACGAAACTAGGGAGCCGCTATTTTGATTTATCTGCTCGATTCTAATGTCTGTATCCGCTTAATAAATAATAGTAGTCCTGCGGTAACAACTCGACTGGCATCCCAACAACCAGAAGATATTTTAGTTTCTACAATAACCCAATTAGAACTGTACTATGGTGCTTATCGTAGTGCCCAACAGGAGAGAAATTTAGAAATATTGCAACGTTTTTTTAGTCAGTTTATTATTCTACCTTTAGACCCAGAAGCCGCAAGGATAGCAGGGAGAATTCGGGCTGAGTTAACAGCTAGTGGTACGCCGATTGGCCCTTATGATGTGCAGATTGCAGCTATTGCAATGGCGAATAATTTGATAGTGGTTACGCATAATACAAAAGAATTTGGTCGGGTGAATGGGTTGCAGATTGAAGATTGGGAGGAAAAGAGTTGACCAGCATTGTAATAAATTTACCAAAGGTATGGATAAAAACAACTCTAGACCACTGCGTAAGGCTAATCAATGGTAGAGCTTACCTAAGATATGAACTATTGACTGCTGGCACACCCATTACTAGAATTCAAAACCTCAATGGAGGCAATAATTGGTTTTATTCAGATTTAGTTCTACCTAATGAGAAATATTGTGATGCAAGAGATTTATTGTTTGCAGTCGGAGAGGATGTTTTAAAAGTCCTCTTGTTGGTATCGAAAAGTTCTAGATCCCCCTAAATCCCCCTTAAAAAGGGGGACTTTGATTCCATTTCCCCCCTTTTTAAGGGGGGTTAGGGGGGATCTAAACGTGCCTAAAATCACAACAAAACACTTTTAAAACAACCTCTGAGAGAGACAGACTTCAACTTTAGTTCAAGGCAGGGAGAGGTTCGTCGAACTCACGATAACTTAAAAATCGCAGGCAATAATTTATTAGACATAGCAGTGAAAAAGAATGTAGAGACGTAGCATTGCTACGTCTCTACAATGATTCTAGATAACACATATTTAATTTCTGGAGATGTCTATTCATTTCCAAGTGTTGGGACAGATGGAGTAAATCAGTTCACTTTTTTCCAAGTCTCAACAACTACTGTACCTGGAACGGTTGCGATAAAAACGATTTCCTTGCCACCATCAACAATGACACCGCTATAAGTACTACCATCTGAGGTTACTATCTGCACCGTACAATCTTGTTTAACACTATAGGTTCCTGAGCCTGTTTCGTTTGTACGTACAGTACCGTCAACGCTAGCACCACCTATTGATTGAAAATTTCCCCTTCCATCAACCTTAACTAAACCAACGCTAGCTATAGGCGATCCTATGATCGTCCCAGTCGCTTTAAATCCATAGCTACCTGTTATGGTTGCATTATTACAAGAAGGCGCAGGTTCGGCGTTCACCTTTTGAGAGATAGCGTCTGAAATGGTCAATGCTGACACAGTACCAATTATTAACGTTGTAAAAAAGCCTTGGATTTTAAAGTTCATTAGATTCATGTAATCAAGATACCTTTGCATAAATATTGATATAAGACTTATGCACTATACAAATTAATCATGGTATTGAATTTACCACAATAGGTAATTTCAATCTTTGATTAATTATTCTTGGACGCTTAAAGACTGTTAATTTTCTTTAACTAACTGTAGTGTGGGTGCAGAGTTTTCGCGCACAGATGTAAGGATGCGATCGCCTTGGCGCAATCCTTTTAAAACATCGCCTGGTAATTGGGAAAGAATTTCTTCAGTTAAAGACATTTTGGAAAAATTCGACTCTACATTCCAAAACTACCTGAGAATGAAGAAAGTAGATGCGATCGTGGCCAGGTAAATCGTAATTAAAACTCTTAATTACGAACTACTAACGGCTTAGGGATTTTAAGACCTCTCCCTGGTTTTACTACGTAAAATCGTCCCTCTCCGAGTCGGAGAGGGAGAGAAATAAATTATCCAATCTTGTGGGGTGGGCGTCTCGCCCGCCCATAGCAAAGGGCGGACAAGATGTCCACCCCACAAGAAGTAGTTGAGTATTTTTTTATTTGTCAGTCCCTTAATTATCCCAAACCGAATAGTTTAGAAATCGCAGGCAATAATTTATTACCCGCTTCAACTAGCGAAGCAACAGCAGGTAAGCCGGTAAATATCCCTTTCAACATAGTGATTGCAGTTTTTGCCGTCTTCTGCTTAGTGGATTCTTGAGGACTTTTACCCGCTTCTGCCAAAGTCTTCACCTGTTCTAGCGCTTCGGTTTTGTCTTCTTCTGACAAATATGTGGATTGTACGATCGCATCTTGCAACTGCGATAATAATTCTTTGATTCCTGGTTTCTCGGCATCGGTTGCATCAGGTAACTGATTGAGGGCAATACTCACGTTACCGCTAATGGTTCCTAGATTAGCAATAGAATTATTGCCAGCGATACCGCTTACATTACTGCTGCCTTGAATACTGATGCCGCTGATATCAGACATATTTGTATCTCCTTGAGTATAAAATTTTGGCTGCTTGAGAGCAGTGTCTACCATATTTTCTAAACTAATAATGCGCTGATCTTTTTCTACCAGCAATAATTGCTGACTCTGCGATAAAGCTTTGAGTTGATTATAATCATCAAAATATTCTGCACTCAGTTGAGATTTATCACTACCTGCGGCGGTTTTAGCTTTGAGCAAGATTTTATCATCGCCGCGTTTCTCCATTGCCACAATTTCTAACTCGGCTTCGGGATGGTTTTCGGCAAGGTTTTTGAAGGCTATGGCAACAGCGCGGGGGTCAACGCCTTGATTATGGTAAAGGTCGAGGGTGTCAAAAATTGGCTTGATAAAGTCGGCAAACTCGCCGTCTGCAAATACTTCTTGTTTATTATCGGGTTTGCGGAGGGGGTCAGGGTCTTCTTTGGTGGGTAAACGCATAAAGACATATTCACACCTCACCCCATGCAATTTAGTTGTATTTGTAATCCCCCAATCTTCGATGTACGCGCCTGTGAGATTTGCACCTGTTAAATCTGTGCCGTCTAGTTGCGTTTGCTTCAGTTTTGCTCTTGACAAATCGGCATCTTGCAAGTTGGCTTCACTGATATCGGTACTAATAAAGCTGGCATCTGCTAAGTTTGCTGATTGTAAGTTGATACCGCGCAGGTCTTCACGGTAAAAATTCTTATCCTGTCCCTGTCCTGTAACCAGCAGTTGACGTACTTGTGAATTTTGCAGATAAGTTGAGCCAGGACGAACACGGTCAAGCATTTTGGCTTGATGCCAACAGCTACAGATAAGGATAGTGTTTCGCAAATCTGTACTTTTAAGCGTAGCTTGGGTGAAATCAGCATTGGTTAAGTCAGCGCCACGAAAACTTGTACCTCCTGTTGCAGCAAAAGCAACAGCAATATTGCGAATTAAGGAGTGTTTTTGATCTCCTTTCATGGCTTGCCAGCTGATGTAGATACTAAATAACGTTCCGGCGACGACGACGGCGACGGCGACGGCGATGGCGAAGGCTCCGGCGACGGTTCCGGCTCCGCCGACGGCTCCGTCGACGGCGAAGGCGAAGGCGACAGCGAAGGCGACGGCAAAGGCGACGGCGAAGGCGACGGCGAAGGCGACGGCGAAGGCGACGGTGAAGGCGACGGCGAAGGCGACGGTGAAGGCTCCGACTCCGGCTTTGGCTCCGGCTCCGGCGAAGGCGACGGCGACGGCTCCTAAACCAGCTATTATTCCTTGGCGAATCGTAATGACGAAAAAGACAATCAATGTGATTAGAGCAACGCAGGCCGCAATTTGGTTCTCAGGAGATGAGCTAAACATCAGCGCTACCAAGTAACCATTGACAGCCCAGAGAAATCCTGACAGTCCCGACAATAAGAATGAGATAATAACTAAACCAATTGCCCAACGTCGTTGCAGTCCAGCTTTGGCATGGCTGAAGTTTGCCCCTGTCAGGTTAGCATTAGTGAAGTTTGCCCCTCGGATGTCGGCATAGCTAAAGTTTGCACCCGCAAGGTCTTGTCTACCTTTGAAGTTGCGTCCTCGAAGATTTTCACCGGAGAAGTCTAAAGCCATGTTCCACTTTACAAAGGTGAGCAAATTTTACTACACCCTCATCCCTGTACATTCAGAAATGGTTAGATATATTTGTTAGTTGAGCTTCAAATGTGCAATTTCGAGGATAAAAGGTGCAACTTCGAGCCTCAGAAGGTCAACGTCGAGCCTCAGAAGGTCAACGTCGAGCCTCAGAAGGTCATCGTCGAGCTTCAGAAGGTCAACGTCGAGCTTCAGAAGGTCAACGTCGAGCTTCAGAAGGTCAACGTCGAGCCTCAGAAGGTCAACTTCGAGCCTCAGAAGGTCAACGTCGAGCCTCAGAAGGTCAACTTCGAGCCTCAGAAGGTCAACATTTAACCTTTGAAGGTCAGCTCTTTTTTACTTGGGGACTTCCAGAAAATAAATTATCCCATTTCACGTTCATCAAAACGACTTTCTCTCCCCCTGCTCCCTGCTCCCTGCTCCCCTGCCCTCAAAGCGATGGAATATTTTTTTAATTGGAAGTCTCTTGTTGCGGGTCTTCATCAGGTGGATGCCAACCACCTTTGATCCAAAGACGACGAGCTTTGACAATAGAGCCTTCATTATGACGTTCATCATTGAGGTCTAAACGATTACTTGTAGCTCGTCCTACAGAAGTAATGCCAATAATTGTTAGACCATCTGCTGACCAAATAAAGTGGTCAGACCACTTTTGCTGGCGTGGATTAAATAGAGGTAGCATCTGTCCTGTATCTGGATCAATTCCAGTGGTGAAATTGTAGCGATATCCATTGCAACGCTGACAAGCTAATGCCAAGTTATCAGGGTCATCCGAACCTTTAAGAGACTGCGGTGTAATATGGTCAATAGAAAATAGAGCGGCACTTGCTTCTTCTGAAGAATGACAGTATTCACAAAGAAATTTCGCTCTTTGTCTAACTAATTTTTTGGTCGCATCATTAACTGTCATGATTGAGAAATGATTTTGGCATTAAGCAAGGTAAAAATTCTATCAAGTTCCAATATGCCTGCCAATTCAGCATCTTCCTCGCTTGTTAGCAATCCAGCTTTCTTTTTCTCAGACAATTCTTCGAGTCGAGACTGTAATTCTTCAGTAAATTTAAACAAATATATGTCCCTAACTTTACTGAGTTTGATTCCAGAATCTACCCAGAATGAAGGTTGAACCATCATTTGAGTAATCATAAGCTCTATGTCTCGTTTAATTTAGCGGACTGGTGGTATTTTAACAGCGAGAAAGTAATCGTTTCGTCAAGAACATAATCTGTTGTATAAATTTGCCCATTTTCAGCGATATCTGACGACAAGCCGCTTCTCTACAAGATGCTGCGCGAATGCGTCTACGCATATTGGTAAGCTTCTGTAGCTTCTTGGTGATAGCGTTCACTTCTGTCATGGAGCGTGAGCCAGCCCCATGTATCAATTAAAAAGCTTATCTGCCATAGAGTTCATCGTCTAAATTGGCAGCTAGAGAACCGTGAGATACTGCCCCGATGAAATCTGCAAGAGGATCGCTGCTTTGAGTGGATGGGTTGGATGCTGATGATTTTTGGATACGTGCAAGTTGTTGAACATACTGCAACACGTCTTTTAGGTGTTGCTCTGGCAGTTGTTCAATAGCGTCAAAGATAGCTTGTTTCGTTGTCATGGCGATCGCTCAATGTCGCTTTCAGGTTGTTAATATTTTATCTGCTAAACTGCGGTTCGCTCACGCCCAGTAACTATAGCCAAGTCTATTATGTGGATATAGGCACTGCACAATAACTTGCATTACAGGAAATACTGATGGAACGTTCAAAATTAATTGCTATTCTTACAGGTGCGATTTCGGTCATTTTAGCGATCGCCTACCTCATCGTAGTCCAACTCCTGGACTACCGAGACATGAAACCCGCCCCCATCAGCCAAGTTGACTCCCCACCTGCCATTACTATCTCTCACTGGCAGGTTGACAAAATCACCAAAATATAATTTACATTTATTCGATTTGTAGAGACGCAATCAATTGCGTCTCTTGTCATTTATATAAATTGATAAAACTAATGATAACTATTGATTCATCCCTGATTCGATACATAGATAAGAATAAATACCTATTATTTCTTGTTGAAATAGTTGATTATATAAGAAATAATTAGAGTTATTATCTTAAATTTATTTAATTAGCTAATTCCATTTTGACAGATATAACGGTAAGCTGTTTCTAACAAAATTAAATAAACATAAATTTGTATGTTCTGCGTAGGCGTCGTCCGTCGTAGATCGTCGCTAGATTAACTGGGATCAACGCCAGTTGACTAAAAACCCATAATTTTTGATCCAAATCTTAGAGGTGAGTTGATGGCTCAGTTTCTACTAGAGACTGTTTGGCTAGTTCCGTGCTATGCCTTAATAGGTGGTTTGTTAGCCGTACCTTGGTCGCCAGGGATCATTCGGAAAACAGGGCCAAGACCGGCAGGTTATGTAAACTTGGTGATGACATTTTTGGCGTTGGTACATAGTGCGATCGCCTTACAAGCAACTTGGAATTACCCAGCCCAAGAAGTATTTATTCCTTGGTTATCTACGGCTGGTTTAGATTTAACCATTGCTTTGGATATATCCTCAGTCAGTATCAGCGCTTTGGTGGTGATTACTGGTATGAACTTTCTGGCGCAAATTTATGCGCTCGGTTACATGGAAATGGATTGGGGGTGGGGACGCTTCTATTCATTATTGGGATTATTTGAAGCGGGATTATGTGCCCTTGCTTTATGTAATAACTTGTTTTTCAGCTATGTAATTCTGGAAGTCTTGACGCTGGGAACCTATCTACTAGTAGGCTTATGGTTTAGCCAGCCTTTGGTAGTTTCAGGTGCAAGAGACGCTTTCTTAACCAAGCGGGTGGGAGACTTATTCTTGCTAATAGGCGTGTTGGCATTATGGCCTTTAGCTGGAACTTGGAATTATACAGAATTAGCCGAATGGGCTGCTACTGCTAACGTCAACCCGACAACTATGGCACTGGTAAGTTTAGCTTTAATTGCTGGGCCGATGGGTAAATGTGCCCAATTTCCCCTGCATTTATGGCTAGATGAAGCGATGGAAGGCCCGGTTCCCAGTACGATTTTGCGGAACTCGGTAGTAGTAGCTAGTGGTGCATGGGTGCTGATTAAATTGCAACCGGTGTTAAACATCTCCCCCATAGCTTCCTCAGCGATGGTTGCGATTGGTGCGGTGACAGCCGTGGGTGCTTCTTTAATTGCGATCGCTCAAATCGATCTTAAACGCTGTCAATCCTATTCTGTCAGCGCATACATGGGTTTAGTATTTATCGCTGTGGGAGTGCAACAATACGAAGCAGCGCTATTGTTAGTACTTACTCACGCCATATCCGCAGCTTTGTTGGTAATGAGTACTGGGGGAATTATTTGGAATAGCATTACCCAAGATGTTACCCAATTAGGCGGATTGTGGAGGCGTCGCCCGATTTCTGCGATCGCTTTTATCGTCGGGACATTGGGATTAATTGGTTTTCCACCGTTGGGTAGCTTTTGGGCGCTGATGGAACTAGCAGATGGGTTATGGGAAACTCAACCTTGGTTAGTAGGAGTAGTTATTGCAGTAAATGCTTTAACAGCCGTGAGTTTAACCAGAGAATTTGCTTTAATTTTCGGGGGTAAACCTACACAAATGAGTCAGCGATCGCCTGAAGCTCACTGGCCGATGATTTTGCCAACCATGATTTTACTTGGTGTCAGTCTACATCTTCCTTTAGTGTTGCAAAGCTTATCACTTTTACCAGATTGGGTAAGCCTAAATAAAGATGTTGCACTGCTGTTAATTTGGTCGAGTATTTTCGGTTGTAGCATCACTGGCGTGATTTATTTAAGCAATATTCCCAAACCAATTCGCCTCCCTTGGAAAGGCTTACAAGATTTGTTTGCATACGACTTTTACACCCCTAAACTCTATAAAATGACCATTATTTTTGGAGTTGCCAAAATTTCCCAACTTGCCGATATGATTGACCGATTTGTAGTCGATGGCATTGTTAACTTCGTTGGTTTATTTTCGCTATTAGGTAGTGAAGGTCTGAAATACAGCACCTCTGGGCAAACCCAATTTTATGCATTCACTGTTCTTCTAGGAGTGAGTCTTTTAGGAATGTGGGTAACTTGGCAATTTTGGGGAATGCAGTTTTTAAATTTGGTTTTTCAAATCTCGACGACAATTGGATAGCAGTAACTATCCTACTAAAAGTTAACAATTTAATATTGTGAGGAGAATTTCATGAGCAGACAACTTCCCCAAATCAATGTTTCTAGAAGAGGTTTATTGAAGTTTGGTGCAGGTGCGATCGGTACAGGTGTATTGACAGCCGGACTTAGTTCCAACTTACTTGCAGTCGAAACAAAATCAGCACCAGAGGATCTTACACCTGACAAGGTATTGCAAGAATTATTAGATGGAAACGATCGGTTTGTTAAAGCAAGACGGCGTAATCCTAACCAAACTAAATCACGTTTAGTCGAAATTGCCAAAGGTCAAAAGCCCTTTGCTTCTATTCTAGGTTGTGCAGATTCACGGGTTCCTTCAGAGATTGTTTTTGACCAAGGACTTGGAGATTTATTTGTCTGCCGGATAGCTGGTAATATTGCCACAACACAGCAAATTGGTAGCTTAGAATTTGGTAGCTTAGTGTTAGGTACTAAAGTTATCATGGTTGTGGGACATGAAAGATGTGGTGCGGTAGAGGCGGCAATTAAAGGTGCTTCAGTGCCAGGGCGAATTGGAAGTTTGCTTGAAGCAATTAAACCAAGTGTAGAAAGCTCAAAAGATCAATCAGGAGATAAGTTAGAAAATGCTTGTAAAGCAAATATTTTGGCGCAAATTGAAACATTGAAATCATCGACAGTTTTATCTGAGTTAATCAAGGCAGAAAAACTGAAAATAGTCGGTGGTTATTACGATTTAGATAGTGGAAAAATCAGTCTAGTAAGTTAGCTTTTTTGTCCTTTGTCCTTTGTCATTAGTCATTGGCTAAGAGTAAGTCATAAAGTAATACACTTCAGTTAAGCCTGAAAATTATACTGATGTATGTTTGGTTGAACAACTTAGCTTGCTGCCTATTTGCGTAGCGTTTCCAAAGGAGAAAAGTAAACCAACATTATCGAGACTTTAGTTGGGTAACGCATACGCTCAATCCAATCTATTATTCTCTTAACTGAAGCGTATTGAGTCATAAAGGACAAAGGACAAATGACAAATGACAAATGACAAACAACAAATGACAAAGAACAAAGGACAAAATTCCCATGTTAAGTGTCTTGATTTGGCTCCCAATTTTTGTTGCTATTATCATAGCAATATTACCTGGAAGTATACCTAAGCATCGCATTCGTTTAATATCATTAATATTTTCGGGAATAGTTCTGTTCTGGAACCTGTTTATCTTGTTAAAATTTGATATCAGCAATCCAGGAATGCAATTTAAAGAGTATTTACCCTGGAATGAAACCCTTGGTTTGAGCTATCAAATAGGTGTTGATGGGCTTTCTATCTTGATGTTGGTGTTAAATAGCCTGCTCACCTGGATTGCTATTTATAGCAGTAGTCAAGAAACTGAACGTCCCCGGCTATTCTACTCCATGATTTTATTAGTTAGTGGAGGAGTTGCAGGTGCTTTTTTAGCAGAGAATTTACTGCTATTCTTCCTATTTTACGAACTAGAATTAATCCCCTTCTATTTGCTAATTTCCATTTGGGGAGGGGCAAAACGGGGTTATGCTGGGATGAAATTCCTGATTTATACTGCTGTTTCGGGAGCCTTAATTCTGGCAACATTCTTGGGTATGGTATGGCTTAGTGGTTCTACCAATTTTGCTTTTGATGCATTCTCTACAGAAAACCTCTCAACAACAAAGCAAATCCTTTTACTAACAGGAATAGTATTAGGTTTTGGGATTAAAATTCCCTTAATTCCCTTCCATACTTGGCTACCCGATGCTTATGTTGAGGCTTCAGCACCAATTGCCATTCTTCTCGGTGGCGTGTTAGCAAAGCTGGGAACTTATGGATTGCTGCGATTTGGGTTGGGTATGTTTCCTCATGCTTGGAGCATTATTGCACCGACTCTAGCGATTTGGGGAGCAATCGGCGCTATTTATGGGGCAGTAATTGCGATCGCTCAAACAGATATCAAGCGCATGGTAGCATACAGTTCCGTTGGTCACATGGGCTATATTTTGTTAGCTGGTGCTGCTAGTACTCCCTTAGCACTCGTTGGTGCAGTCGCCCAAATGTTCAGCCACGGACTCATCTTGGCAATTCTCTTCCACTTGGTGGGAGTCGTGGAAGCCAAAGTTGGCACTCGCGAGTTAGATAAACTCAATGGTTTAATGAGTCCCATACGCGGTTTACCCCTAATTAGCGCCTTACTAGTTTTAAGCGGAATGGCTAGCGCAGGTATTCCCGGTTTAACAGGATTTATCGCGGAATTTATTGTCTTTCAAGGTAGTTTCTCTAGCTTCCCCATCCCGACAATTTTGTGTATAGTGGCTAGTGGATTAACCGCAGTTTATTTTCTCATCCTCCTCAATCGCACTTGTTTTGGCAGACTCGATAACTTCGCCTACTATCCCAAAGTTATGTGGCGTGAAAAAATCCCCGCTTTAATTTTGGCAGCTTTCATCATCTTTTTAGGAGTACAACCCACTTGGTTAGTGCGTTGGAGTGAATCCACAACTACAACAATGGTGGCTGCAATTCCCCCCTTGGAAAAAACCGTAGTCTCTGAAGTCGCACTGAAATAGGTTACAGGTTACAGGTTACAGGTTACAGGTTACAGTTTTTTCCTCTATCCCCAGTCCCCAATCCCCATTCCCCATTCCCGATTACCATGACAGCAATTAAAACAGCGATTAAATTACCTCCTTCCACGCATGAGTTTGCCGAAGTAATTCACCGCTTAGAAGCTGGCGGTGCAATGTTACCCGATACTCCAGAAAATTTGATGCAAATCATCGGTTTATACAAAGCTTATGCTGTACCGATGGATTTCTACTGGCGCGACCTACTTTATATTGCCGAACGCGAATTTTTAAACCCGCTTCCCTTCTTTAAATACTTCTTACCCAAAGAGTATTTAGAACGGCATAATCATTATGCTGGTGATGATGCCGATTTACGAATTTGGCGCGGCGAAGCTACTGCACATCCAGAACTTTTGGCATTTATTGAAAAGGGTGAAACTTTCAAAATGCCGAAGTTGTTGCATCACTTGTTGCACGATCGCATTAACATGGAATTTGCGGAAGCTTGTATGCGGGCGATGTTGTGGCACAGAGGCATGGGTGGACAATTTGACCCTTACCTAGATTCTGAAGAATACAAAGCCAACGCTGACCGAGCAATTAAAGCTTACTTCCAAGGCAACCCCGTCATGCTGGGGCTTTACACGCTGTTCCCCGATATGTTTTTGGAACAGTGCCGCCAGATGTCATACTACGCCAACCTGGGCTTATTCTGGGAAATCATGGCCCCAGTATTCTTTGAAATGTCAGACCGCTATGACGAAGGTACCATTAGCAGCGTCCCAGAAGCGATGAGCTTCATAGTTAATGGTATATTTGCGATCGCAGGTCGTCCGATTTACCATCACGTTTATATTCGTGGTGAATGCTACGAAATTATCCCCAAATCTAAGGGTTTCATGTGGTTATACGAAGCTGCACTACCTTATGTAGAAGCAGTTTTCTACCGCACTTCACCCTTTAGAGGAACAAAATCTTATAATGCTCAAGCGCGTCAAGTGCCGGAAAACCAAAAGGACTTTCACTATGGCATTCTTTACGCTGATGTATTCCCAGTGGGTACTGCTGGCATTCCCCCAACATTATTAATGCAAGATATGTTGCATTTTTTACCACCCTATCTTGTGGATTACTACAGCCAACATTGCCGGGGTGAAGAAGATATGTTGATTCAGTTGGGAGTGAGTTTTCAACGTTCAATGTACTGTGTCACTTCTGCGGTAATTCAAGCTTTGCGAACTGCACTTTTATATCCATTAGATGACCAAAATCCCAAGCATTTACAAGCTAATCGAGACTTTTTTGAAATGCAGCTAAATCGCTTTACCCGTGCTGACTACAATATTCGTGATGCTGCTCGTTTAGGGAGCATTCAAAGTCAAGATTATCGCTAAGATATCTCCATCTAAAACCTTTGTAGAGACGTAGAAGTGATACGTCTCTACATTCTTTTATCCCAAATTGACCTGGAAATGCGATCGCTAATAATATAAAGTCAAGCTAAAAGCTATGAGTAATCTCAAATATCCCTCTTCTGTCACTTTCCGAGTATTCTGAATAAAAGGATTAAAAGAAAA
>NZ_JAVRCL010000068.1:0-42209 GCF_034530775.1 Nostoc sp. DedSLP04
TTTTCTTTTAATCCTTTTATTCAGAATACTCGGAAAGTGACAGAAGAGGGATAATTGAAAAAAGTAAGCTTATCTTAAACTCTCACGATGGGGCAGGTATAATGTTGCTTTCTGGTTTGAAAGCTTATAAATACAAAATTATGAAGTCTCTCAATTAACAATTTCTACAACTATAAATAAGGTTAGCGATCGCACGAAGTAATTTAGCTGGCTCCACTGGTTTGGTGATATGCTGCCCAAATCCGGCGGCAATTGCCTGTTGATAATCAACCTCACCAGCATAAGCTGTAAGGGCGATCGCGGGAATTTTTCCTCCAAGTTCTGCTGACATAGCTCTAATCTGACGAATCAGCATATAGCCGTCTACTTCTGGCATTCCAATGTCGCTTAACAGCAAATTTGGCTGGAACTGAGGCATAATTCGTAGTGCTTCCATCGCAGATGCTGCCTGGATTACTACCGCGCCAGATTGCTCCAAAATGAAAGCAATTAACTCTCGTGTATCCCGCTCATCATCCACAAGCAGAACTTTCAACCCCTTGAAATCGGGCAAATTATCAGCTTGAGAGGCTATCTGATGGCTATTTAGATCGATCTGGATGAGCGGTAGCATGACTGTAAAGGTTGCTCCCTGTTCTTCACCCAAACTTTCTGCCTTAATTGTACCACCGTGTAGCTCAATAATGTGACGAACAATAGCTAATCCTAAGCCCAGTCCGCCGAATTTTCTAGTAGTTGCGCCATCAGCTTGTCGAAAGTAGTCAAAAACGAATGGTAAAAAGTCAGGGCTAATTCCCTTACCTGTATCACTGACTCGCAATTGAACTTGAGAACCAACAGACTCTAAACTGATTTCTATTTCTCCACCTTGGGGTGTAAACTTAATAGCATTGGAAACTAGATTCCAGATAACTTGCTGCAAGCGATTAGAATCACCTGTAACTAAAAATTTAGAATTTGAAGTTTGGCATTTTAAAGTGTTAGGTTGCTGATTAAAATCGATAGAGTTTAAATTTCTTTGAGAATTTTCTAATCCAAAATCCTTCGATGGTTCCTGAGTCTTGTCCTTCGCGTAGCGTCCCGCAGGTAAGGACTGAGTGCTTGCGTCGAAGTCTAAAATTGTAAATTGCAAATCGATCGATTTGGCTTCAGCGGCTAGACGTACAGTTTCCATTGCTGCGGCGATCGCAGTTTCTAAATTCACATGAGCAATATTCAGACTCAGCTTACCTTGGAGAATGCGAGAGACATCGAGTAAATCTTCGATTAATTGGGTTTGCAGCTTGGCATTGCGCTCAATGGTTTCGAGAGCGCGAGTAGTGGTTTCTTCATCATACTTTTTCGTTTGTAGTAATTTCGACCATCCCAAAATCGGGTTTAGCGGCGTGCGAAGTTCGTGGGAAAGCACTGCCAAAAACTCATCTTTGATTCGATTAGCTTGGATTAATTCTTCTTTCCGTCGCTGTAACGAAGCCATTAACTGAGCGCGTTCCAGAGCAACCGCCACCTGATCGGAAGTTGCTTGTAATAAAGCTATTTCCCCAGAAGTGAAATTGGTACGGGTGCGACTGGCAAAGCAGAGGACACCAAGCAGCTTTCCTTGAGCAATTAACGGTTGACCTGCATAGGCTGTAACTCCTAAAGCATGGAGGATATTGGCATGGGGATGGGTAGAGTGCGGCACATTATTGACGACAATTTGACGGCGTTCTTGCACCACTAATCCGCATATCCCTTGATTAAATTCCAGGTATTCAATTGCTTGAAATACTTCATCAGTAATGCCGTTCCAAGCTACTAACCGAAGTTTCTGCTTATTTTCGTGTGTATCGATTAAATAGTGAAAGTAACAGTGCAAATCCATTTGCGCTGAGAGTTTGCTAAACAAGCTGTTCATTAGATCCAAAGGGCGCTCGGTTGAAAGCAAATCACTGGTCGTTTCCGAAAGCAGTTTAAGTCTTTCACTGCGTTCTTGTAAGGCTTGTTCTGCAAGCTGACGTTCGCGAAGGGCGCGTTCGCGTTCGGTAATGTCAATTGCAACCCCTCCTACCAAACGTTGACCAGAGGCATCGGCAATGGGAAACTTATAAACAAAAAATTCGCCAAGGGTGCCATCTGTGCGTGGGGCAGACTCAATCGTTTGAACAACCTGATTCCTTTCGGCAACTATTCTAATGTTATCGAGGAGGGGTTGAGCAATTTGGACTGGGTATAGGTCAAAAATGTTTTTATCGATCGCCTTATTTGTTGCTACATTGAATGTGCTCAAATAAGTTGGACTGAGATAAAGTACGCGTCCGTATGCATTCGTAATCCATGCGGCGGCAGGAATATTATCCATAAAAGCTTGAAATTGCTCTTGGCTCTGACTCAGTGCTTTTTTAGCTTGTTTGAGATCGCTAATATCCAGAATGAATGCGATTGATTTATGCCGAGATTCTCCTAAAAGGGAGTAGCCAACTACAACTGGGACGCTGGAACCATCTTTGCGTATAAATTCCTTCTCATAAGGAGTACAGGTTCCCTTAGCTATTGCTTCGGCAATAGCTAGTTCGTCTAAATATTGATACTCAGATGGCGTGATATCAGCCCAGCTTAATCTACCTGCTTGGATATCCTCTTGGGTATAGCCGACAATTCGCAAAAACTCGTCGTTGGCTTCAGTGATGCTACCATTCACATCACCAAAGAGAATGCCAACTATATTTGCTTTCACAAAACTCCTGAGCCGTTCCTCCCTTGCTTGGATTGCTGCTTCTACCTGTTTGCGTTCGCTGATATCTGTAGTGCTGCCAACTAAACGTACTGGCTTTCCATCAACATCCCGTTGCACCACTATCCCCTGATCTAATACATAGATATACTGATTGTTTTTGTTGCGAATTCGGTATTCGGCAGCATAGCGATCGCTATTTCCCAAAGCAAGTATCGCCTCTTGTACGCTTGGCAAATCTTCTGGATGAACAAGCTCACACCACCAATTACCAGTTGCTTCAGCTTCTGCGAGGGAATAGCCCAAAATTCGAGTTAACCCATCAGTTCTTTCAACGCTATCTTGTTCTATATTCCAGTCATAAATCAGACAATTGACCGCAGATGCGGCTAACTCAAACCGCTCGTTCGCTAATCTCAGACGCTCCTCTTTCTGTCGCAAAGTTCGTTCTACTTGTTTGCGTTCAGTGATGTCGCGAAAGAAAATGTCAAGACCATCTTCACTGGGATAGGCGTGAATCTCTAGCCACAAGTCATATTTGGATGGTAAGTAGTAGTGATACTCGAAATGGACGGGAATTTGCTCTGCCATCGCCCGCCGATAATTTAGCTCCAAATTTGTGCCTAACGATATCGGCCACTCCTCCCAGTGCGACTTACCAATGACCTCTGTCCGGGGTCTACCGTTAATTCGCTCTGCTTGGGTATTTTGGTAGATGATTCGCCAATCTCGGTCTAGAGTCATAAATGCATCACTCATGTTTTCTAGAGTGCGTGTGTTCCGCTGATTGGCTTGCTGTAATGCCGCTTCTGCTTGTTTGCGTTCGCGTAGCGCAGCTTGCTGTTCGCTCAAATCAACAACAAAGGCAATGACCGTTTCTTGAGTGTCTCCCAGCATTACAGAACCGAGCAGAACCGGAATGCGATCGCCATTTTTACGAATGTATTCTTTTTCAAAAGGCTTACATATTCCAGTAGTTTTTACTTCTTCCACCGAACGTTCGCTCAAAAGAAGATACTCCGGTGGGGTAATCTCGCGCCAGTTTATTTGGTTAGCAGAGAAATCTTCTTGCGTATAGCCGATCATCTTCAGAAAAGCATCATTGGCTTCGACGATGCAGCCGTTGTTCATATTAGTTACGATTACCCCAATGATGTTGGATTCTGCCAATCGGCTAAACCGCATTTCGCTATTTTGCAACAATTTGAGGCTTGTCTCTGCTTTGCGTCTAGCAGTTCGCAACTCTGAAGAAAGCGCAGTAATTAAGAAGGATACTAGTGAGAATGTGGTTAATCGTACCAGGACTTTCAGGCTGAGAAAATCGAAGGAGTAGACTGGATCGATTAAAAAATAGAGCGCAGTTGTCACAGATAAAGCGATCGCTAGCACTCCTAGTCTCATACCACCATACCAGGCGCTAACTGCCACAACAGCATAAAATAATGTAAATACGCTCGGATCGAAAACTGGCAGTAACACTTTTGTCAACAGGATTGCCGTCATGACTGCCAGAATCATCACACTAAAAGCTATGAACCGAGAACGCATCATCAAAATTTTTTCAGGTACTTTCACCATCATCTTAAGAGTCCTCCCGTTGCTCCGATTTTGGGAGATACTCGTTTGCTAGTCTTTTGTCTGCTTTGCCCATCTTCTCTAACATTTCTTCAATCAGCTTTAGTGCCATCTGTGAAGGCACTGTAGCTCCGTTCTCCCAACGATTGATTGTTCGTAGGGAAACTCCTAACTTAGCTGCAAACTTTTCTTGAGAGAGATCGAGTTGCTGCCGAAGTTGACGGATGAAATCTGAAATTTTGAGTGGCTTTTCTAGTTCCATAGTAGGAAGAGTAAGACAGATGTCTCGCCATTCGTCTCCAGCTTGAGGAAGAATTTAAATAATCATTAGTCGTTATCAATTTCATCTTTTGGCGAAACATCAAAATTCAGTTATCGTCTTCACGGCTTAGTGTTTAGTGTAGAAGGTATATCTAAAATAAACATTAAGTTTTGCTTGGTATGGGATAGCAAGATAGTATTATCTAAGGCAATTTGACTAAATAATTATTAGCGCTCGCACACAGCCAAACAATTGCTAGTGCGCCACACTTTCATGATTCATATTTAAATTAATTTGTTATATATAAAGTTAATTTTGTACTTGATAAAAGCTTTTTTATCTCGCTAATTTAGTAACTACAGCAGTTTACAACTTCTCTACGAACGCGAACAGCATGTCGCAGACAGAGGCTACACCAAGGTGAGTACAGATAATTGTATGGTAAAACATGTTGTTATCTCTACTTTTGTACTGCATTCAACCAAACTAGGTTGTCAATCTAAAATAGATTCTAAAATATGTAGTTAGTTTTACTTCTATGGTCAGATGCCAGTCAAAAAATTAGAAAGTTACGATCCACTATTGATAAAACTTTTGCCTAATCCTCATCTTTAACTGTTTTGATTAATCAACACTCCGAAAACTTATTAAACAGTCAACAGGAAAATTCACCAGATGAAGGCTATATATTTAACTGGTTTGATTGGTTTTGTCTTTGGTATCCTCCAGGGTGGTTAATTTTATTCAACCGCCATTGGCAGCACTATCACACAGATCCAGATGGTTGGAATTGGCTAGAATATGGATTATTTTTAATTCCTGGCGGATTTTATCTAGCATTGCTGAGTCGCTGGTTGCGTCTGGGTTTTCGTTCACCTCGAAAAGAAGTTGGTGAATTCGCTCCTAAATATCAACAAGCTTTTGGCAAAGAAATTCTGGCCCCTATCGTTAGATACTATTTTCGGGGAGAGTTGCAACAAGTTGAAAACTTGCCGCCAACAGGGCCATTGATTGTGGCAATGAATCATGCCGGGATGTGTTTCCCTTGGGACTTTTTAACCTTGGCTTATTTATTAAGTGAAGCCAAAGAATGGGTAGTGCAACCCATCGCCAATCCAGTATTATTTGAGCATCCTTGGATGATTTGGTGGCTACCACCTCAATGGTCGCAGGTTTTAGGTGGTGTGCGAGCCGAATTAGATGATTTTGAGGGGGCGCTTGCTGAAGGTAAAATTCTTTTATATGCACCCGAAGGTGTTCGCGGGCCTTTGAAAGGTTGGAGAAGACGCTATCAACTAGAAAAGTTTGATGTGAGCTTTATTCAGTTGAGCGATCGCTATCATATTCCCATTCTGCCAGTAGTTTGCATCGGCAGTGAATCTCTGCATCCTTGGGCCGTTAATTTCACCAAGTTACAACGACTAGTCAAACTACCATTCTTACCTTTGTCGCTTTTGATGTTTGCCTTACTTCTGTTTCCCTCAATGGGAATTTGGGCAATGAGAACTCGTTTGCGTTACTTTATTCAACCTTTGGAATTAGTAGAATTGCACAACCACTCAAACAAAAGGCGTGCAGTAACCTATCAACAAGCACAACAACTACGAGAAAAACTGCAACTCAAAATTAATCATTTTTTGGGTAAATCTTAATATTATAAGCTAAAAATTGTTGATTATAACAGGTTTACAATGTCGTTAAATTCAATGATAACTGCTGTAACACCAATTTTGTATGAAGATGCGCTAAACCATATTTAAGTACAAGACAGAAGAAAGAGAAACAAACCGCATTCGCGCAGCATCTCGTCAGAGAAGGACGCCAAGGACACAAAGTAAAGAAAGAAAGAAGTTAAAAGGGTTTGGCGCAGCCTCACAAAGAAATGGTATAAGTTTGTAGTGCATTTCTGGAACTTGAGACGCTGATGGCTGTTGTGAATGCGATCGCCACTATACTGTTGACTAAGCCGAAATAGAGAAAATCATTGCAAACATTGGTAATCCTGTATGGAGGTGTGGTTAGGAATAAAGTTGTTATTTCTACCACAGCTTGTCCGTTTATTAGCAACGCAACCTGTTTTGTTACCAATGCTTATCCGTTAGTAACGACACTTATACGTTCGTTACCAACACAACCGATTTTGTTACCAATGCTTATTCGTTAGTAACGACACTTATGCGTTCGTTACCAACACTTATCTATTTGTGGCAAATGCTGATGTTGTCGTTTTCCGTCAACCCTTATGGAAGATTCCGAAATTTTTCTTGGGTTTAGTAAAAAAGATATGGGTGCGAATAATCGGCTTCGTATCTGGAAGGGAATTTCACAAATTATGATGCCTGTAGATTTATCCCTCGACAACAAACTTCGACAGGAATTAAAGTTGCAAAGACTGAGAAATATCAATGATTCTCCTAAACAATTAACCAAATCTTTGTGAGTCGAAACAGCCGCTAAACTGACTCCACTGAGGAAGCACCAAAACGATAGCCTTTGCCGTAGACTGTGTGAATCAGCGCAGTTTCTTTACCTACCTCAATCTTACGGCGCAGCAAACGAATTAATGCCGCTATCACATTACTACTAGGTTCTTCTTCTTGCCACAAATTTTGCATAATCTGGGCATGAGTTAAAAGTTGTCCAGTGTGTTCCATAAAGTATTGCAACAACTGGCTTTCCTTTTGCGATAGCTCAATTATTCGTCCTTGGCGATAGGCTACTTGATTTTCACAATCGAGTTCTAAATCAGCAACAGTAAGTCGTCCGGTGCTAGTCTCATAAGTTTGAGTACCGGAACGACGCAATAAAGCACGGACTCTTGCTAATAACTCCCGCAGTTCAAAAGGTTTAACCAAATAGTCGTCCGCACCAGCATCTAAACCTTGTACGCGGTCATCAAGAGTATCTTTAGCCGTAAGGAACAATACGGGAGTGGTTTTGCTTTGGCGGCGCAATTCCTGACAAATCTCTAACCCCGTTTTTCCTGGCAGCATCCAATCTAAAATAAGTAGGTCATAACTGCCTGCCCGTGCAAGTTCGCTGCCAGATGTCCCATCATAAACGGCATCTACGGCATAACCTTCACGAGTTAACAAGCGGCTCAAAGGTTGAGTTAGTTCAACTTCATCATCAACTAATAAAATTCTCATGCTGCTTGTGGTAAGCATATAGAGATATTCTCAATATTATTCAACTGCCAAGACGCTAAGGATACCAATAACAAAAATGCTGACTGTTGCATTGCCAAAAGGGGAACTACTTAAAAATAGCATCCGCTTGCTACAAGCTGTCGGATTAGATTTTAGTGCTTTTTTAGATTCAGGAACTCGCCAACTTCAAATTCCTGATACTAAAGGAGTTGCAAAAGCTTTACTGGTACGGGCGCAAGATGTGCCCGTTTATGTGGAATATGGTCAAGCACAACTAGGGGTTGTTGGTTATGATGTGCTGCAGGAGAAGCAGCCGCAAGTTGCTCACTTGGTAGATTTGCAGTTTGGTCATTGTCGGATGTCAGTGGCGGTAAAAGAATCAAGTGCTTACCGATCGCCTTTAGATTTACCACCGCATGGTAGAGTTGCTTCAAAATATGTCAATTGCGCTCGTGAATATTTCCATAGTCTGGATTTACCTGTAGAAATAGTGCCATTGTATGGTTCAGTAGAGCTAGGCCCAATTACTGGAATGTCAGAAGCGATCGTAGATTTGGTTTCTACAGGGCGGACTTTACGCGAAAATGGTTTGATTGAAATTGCTAGTCTGTATGAAAGCACGGCGCGATTGATTGCTCATCCTCTGAGTTACCGTCTGAATACAGGTAATCTGAGTGATGTGATTGACAAGCTGCGCGAGGCCGTTTTGGTAGAGGTTTAATAAGCTAAAAATCTTTTAATTTGCATCTTCCAAAAAAATAAATCTCTTGTGAGGTGGGCATCTTGCCCGCCCTAGTTGTGCAAATTAAAGCAAGGGCAGCTTATCATTTGTAATTTGTAATAACGCTTCTTTAGATGCTCGTTCCTAACATCCTTGGGTAAAGACGCGATGAATCGCGTCTCTACAAATGGTCTATTTGTCGCATTCTTTTTTAAAATTGATATAACTTCTGGCTAGAGACTAGGTTTTAAAAGCCCTTATCTTTTGTTGCATAAAACGCGTAGAAACTCATCACATACAAAGATTAAATTTTTTATTTAACCTCTCAGCTAATGTAATCAAAGTTATATTGATATTATTTTTGCAGACAAAGTAATATTTTTTTGAGCGTTAAAATTGGATGCGATCGCCAAGAATTTAAACAGTATTCTTTTTAAATAATGTTGATAATAAAAAGCCATTTATAATTATTCTTAACACGTAATCTGATAATATTTAGTCAAAAAAAGTAGGTGAAAAGATGTTTCAAGCTACTCGCCGCCGTCTTGCAATTTGGTACACTGCGGTCACTGCTGTATTACTGCTACTGTTTGCCAGTGGCGTTTATTTATACTTCCGTACTACACTGATTGAGCGGATTGATGACACACTTAACCATGTAGTGGAAATAGTAGAGCGTTGTCTCACAAGCAGTGGTTGTGCATCTACACTAATATTTGAGCCAATTAATACTGATGCAGATAAATTTCGCATTAATGTAGAAGCCAGTTTTGGTAATAATACCGACGCTGTAGAAGATGACCACATTGATTTAGAATGGTTTAGTCCAACTGGTAAATTACTTTGGTCAACGCTATCTGAACCCCTAAATATTCCCATTCGTGTCAATCGCACTGGTGAAACTGTACGCGTAGTCAAAGCAGAGAGTGAAAATTCAAAATTCAAAATTCCTAACTCCCCACTCTTATTACGACAAGTCACCCAACGCGTAGAAGTGAAACGCCAAGTATTAGGATATCTGCGCGTTAGTCATCCTTGGTTTGAAGTTACTAAACCTAGTCGCCAGTTAATTTTTGATTTGGCATTAGGTATTGGGTTAATGTTGCTTTCTGTAGGTGCAAGTGGTTGGTTTCTTTCGGGTAAAGCGATGGAACCGGTGGGTGAATCTTATCAACGTCTTAAACAATTCACTGCTGATGCTTCCCACGAACTGAGAAGTCCGATTACTTTGATTCAAACTAATGTGCAAGTTGCGCTTGCTGACTTGGATTTAGCAGAGACAGAAACGACTACTTCTTTGCAATATCGACAACAGTTAAAAGTGGTGGAACGATTAACGCAGCGTTTGGGTAAGTTAGTCAATGACTTACTCTTCCTAGCACGACAGGATAGTGGTATTAGCAAAGATACTTTTTCACCTTGTCCGTTGGACGCTTTGCTAATAGAGGTGGTTGAAGAACAACAATTGTTAATCCCTGAGAAAGAAATCGCCCTTTCTCTAGACTTAGTTGACCCTCCTATCTCTGAAACTAGCCCCGAATTACTGGAGAATTGGTTCACTCTTGTAGGTAATTGGGATCAATTGGTGCGACTATTCACAAATTTAATTGCTAACGCTTTGCATTACACTCCAGCAGGTGGACGAGTGAAAGTGGAATTGGCGCGGATAGAAGGAATAAATCGTGTTTCTGGACTACGTAACACCAGTGCCCAGTTACAAGTTAAAGTGAGTGATACCGGAGTTGGAATTCCAGCCGAAGCCCTACCACGCTTATTTGACCGCTTTTATCGAGTAGATCCGGCACGTACTCATAGGGCGGGGAATACAGCCACAGCCAGCGCTACAGGTTCAGGATTGGGATTAGCGATCGCTCAAGCTATTGTCGAACATCATCACGGTTATATTCAAGTTGAAAGTACCCAAGGCATTGGCACTACCTTCACTATCACTTTGCCAATAACTTTTGAGTATTAATTTGCTAATAAATTTTTATTTCTTGTGATAGATGTAAAATTTTAATTTATTCAAATTGACTTTAGTTATTAGCGCGAAAATTTATTTTTTAGCAGTATATTGAATTAGACTATTACACAAAGTGCTTAATGACAATGATTAAGACTTTAAATCTTGAGAATGAAATATTTTCATTTTTTTTAGATAATTTTCGTATCCTTAGCTAGATGCGATAAATCGAGTAGTTTGTTAAAAACTTAAATATACTCAACGACCGATAAAACCTAATTTAATTTCCGGTTGGAGAAATTCTTTGTAACAAAAATTGAACTTTTTTTTAGGAGTTAAGAACAAATATGAAGTCTCAAAATTTCCGCAAGTCTGGCAAGTTATTTGGCGCTCTTTGTGGGGGGTTGCTAAGTAGTCTGCCAGCAATTCCTCAAGCATTAGCACAAGAATCTACTGTTAAGGTTAACCCAAGTCCTAGCATTTTTAGCGAACCACCCTACAACCGCTCTCAAGCTCCCGGATCGCCGGAATCAGGTGTCACACCACCTCGCCCAATTCCTCCGGCTGAAGGGCAAGTGTCTCCCGTACCACCACGCCCAATTCCTCCGGCTGAAGGGCAAGTGTCTCCCGTACCACCACGCCCAATTCCTGGCGATCGAACTCAACAGCCTTCACCACCTGCGGTTTCCAATGACCAACAACCACTGGTAGAACCACGGCAAACCCCCAGTGCGACGATCGCACTCACTAATGGTATGGTTAATATCAGGTTGGTGAATAATACTGCGGCTAAGATAACTTTCCAAGTGATTGGCGATACGGCACCGCGATCGCTAGAAGGTAAGTCAGATGTAACGCTGCAAGCTTTAAAAGCACCAGTAACAGTAACATTTGAACGACAAGATAGCGGACAGTTAATAGTGACTCCACAAGCTTCTTTAGAACCTGGAAGCTTGGAAGTTACATTTAAGGAAGCCACCAATGCAACACAGGGCAGAAGTGCTATGAGAATTGAACGAAACGGTTCAGTGTTCTTGAATTAGTAGAGCTAAGGCGTGGGTTAACTTATACAAAAGTGTAGGGGCAATTCATGAATTGCCCCTACTTTCAATAATGCAAAAGATTTTCGGAGTTTTACTGCTACTTTCGCTGAAGCATTTTAGTTAATTGATCCCGCAATTGCACTTCTTGCCTGCTATCTTGCAATGTCCGCGCCAGTATAATTGCCCTTTCGTAAAAATTGCGGGCAGTTAGGTAGTTACCTTGTTGTTTATATAACTGGGCATAAGATTCAAAAGATTTTAATTCTTCGCGTAAATTTTGTAATTCTTTAGCGAGTGCTAAACGTTGTTCTAGTAAGTCAAAAGCGCGTTCGTAACGTCCGACAGCAGTGTGAGCCGTAACTAAACCGTCAATTGCCCGTAATTGATTAGTGCGATCGCGATTGGTTTTAGCTGTCCCCATTGCTTCACCATAACTAGCAATGGTATCTTGATAATTTCCAGATCCTAAATAAGCGTCTCCTAAATTATTCAAGGTATTTGCTTCACCGATGGCATCGCCAGTCTGACGGCGGAAAATTAAAGCATTTTCGTACAGTTTAATCGCCTTGTTATAATCTCCCAACCTGGCACTTACCAAGCCCAAATTACTCAAAGACAGTCCTTCACCTTCAATATTTTTCACCCCGTGAGCAATTGCGAGTGCATCTTCAATTGTTTCACCAGCAGCAGCAAATTCGCCTTTTTGCAGCAGAAATGTACCGATATTATTCAGCACAAAAATCTGAGATTGCAAGTCTTTAGTATCACGAGCGATCGCTAATCCTCTTCTGAAAGCATCTTCTGCCTCTTTTGAACTACCAAGCTGCACATAAGCCTTAGCAAGCAAATCGTATGTCAAACCTTGTGCTTTCAGGTCGCCAATGGAATGATATAGTTCTAATGCTCGCAAACAAGACGCAATTGTTTTGTCGGCATGTCCTGAAGCGTATTCTTGTTGACCAATACGCAGCAAACCGTCTGCTTCATCTCTTGATTGTCGCCCAACGGAATTATTTAAAGGGCGATGAAGTTGTTCGGAAATATCAAGCGCACCCGCTACAGGACTCAGCAAAAAAGCAAACAGTAAAAAGCTGTGTAAAAGTACCTGGGGACAAGAAATCGCACCTACACAAATTAAGCCTACCTTTTGGCAGGGAAATACAAGCCGTTGTTTCATAAAAATTACCCGTAAAGTTGCGGGTTTAAGTAGAAGGTCTAAGAAAAAGTTTTAAGTTTTAAAAATGAAGACAAGTAATATACGCATTTCTACTTAAGTTCTGATTGAGCTAAATCTTCTCCAAAGTATATAGCACGAATATCTGTGGGCAATTTGTCCTCTAGCATACGATAGCCTTCTTGTAGAAAATTGGCTACTTCATGAGGAGCGATCGCTTCTCCTTCAGCTTGTAGATAAGCAGCGATTCTAGTTTCACTCCAGTGGAAAGTTTGAGCCATTAATACAATTAATCGTAAAATTGGTGGTAATTGGTCTAATGCCTGTTGTACATAGCACCATAGCGGCGGTGAAGTCGTTTGCAGAGAATAATGAATTGCTTCTGTGGGTGGTAGTTTAATCTCATTTATACAGAAAGCTGTCATATTAATTAACCAATTCTGCATGGTTAAAGCTTCCTCACCTGATTCCGAGTCAGTTAACTTGAGTCCACCGAGTTCGTAATAAATATGTCGCCACGTCAGGGCAAACAGATAATCTGCCTGCACAGGCGATCGCGCCGAATGCCGAATTAAGGTGTAGACTATGGGGCTATAACGGCAAAAAATCACCGTAAAGTACTTTCCGGCATCTGGATAGCGCTGAAACAGAGTCAGTAATTCATGGTCACTGTGATGGAACAGCGACTTCACCAGTGGGTGATTAGCTTCGGGAAAATGAGGAATTTGCACAAGTCTTGGAGTTGATAATTGTTAAAATAGTTCTGGGAATTGCACTCCCCTAGTTAATCGCATAATATCTTGGTGTTGCTCAGTTTGTAGATGAGATTCAGACTAGTTGAGTATTGATAAACTAGAAACAAGGACTTAATTTTAGTCTTAATCGACAATCATAAAATCAACTCTCTTAAAGAATCCTTATTTGTTCATGGTTATAGTAGTTAGTGTGGTATCATTCTTGCTCAGTCCCCTTACTTTAGGCTCCTTTCTGCCTTCCCTGCCCTTAGATAGCCTGTTCTCCACCCAAGGCATTATGGTGATGCTGCTAGCAGCTTACGCTGGTGCTATGTGGATGTTTCTCACTAGTGCCCCAAAAGTACACACTGTAATGGTGTCAGATTTGGAGATTGCCCGACAGTTGTATGAAGGACTGCTAGATTTGCCAGCAGCAGAGGTGCCATTGCACTACTACTACAACTACGAACAAACTATAGGCGCAACTGGCATCGATCCGTTATATATGTCTACTGGGCCGAGCTTGTCTAGCAAAATGATGAATAATGCCAACGATGGGCTGTGGTATCAATTGAAGAAAAATACCCAGCTACACGTCATTACTGGTGCAAGTTTAGGTAGCAAAAATCAGCAACGCCACGTTTGTTTTGACCACGACTGCCTGGAAATGATTTTAATGCGAGTCGAAATGCGCGGTTTGAAATTAAAGATTCGTAACCACAAACCCCTGAACTTTTTAGTCAAGGACTATGAAGGGCGAGTGATTGAGGTGGCTGAGGTAGCGAATTAGTAGTTAATGATTAGATTATTTTAGGTTGGGTGGAGCGAGCGCTCCACCCAATATTTTTGGAATTTAGATTTTAGATTTTAGATTGACTCCCGGCTTTACTCCTAACTAATATCCCATTTCGACCCAGGCTAAAATAGGTAAATCCCCTAACTGAGATAATTTATGAACCAGCCGATATCTGAGAGAGTGCGCTGGACTACCGCCGACTTAGAGTTGTTTCCAGATAACGGGAATCGCTATGAAATTATTGACGGAGAATTATTTGTGACCAGAGCGCCCCACTGGAATCATCAAAAAACGTGTGTCAGAATTATTACTCCATTGCATATTTGGTCACAAGCTACTTCTTTGGGACAGGTCGTACCTGCTCCAGGAATAATTTTTGGCGATAATGATAATGTTATTCCCGATGTTGTCTGGGCTAGCAACGAGAGATTACCTCTACTTTTAGACGAGGCAGGGCATTTAATTGGTGCGCCAGAACTGGTTGTAGAGGTACTATCTGCTGGTATTGAAAATGAAAAACGGGACAGAGAACTAAAACTTAAGCTCTACTCATCACGAGGTGTCAGAGAATATTGGATTGTAGATTGGCGTAAGCAACAGGTGGAAGTATATCGACGCGAACAAGCGAGTTTAAAGTTAGTTGCTACGTTATTCAATGGTGATGAATTGAGTTCACCAATATTACCTAATTTTACTTCTGCGATCGCACAACTATTTAATTAATATAAAATTACGAATTAGTTAACTGTGCTGTAAAAATTCAACTTTGGGCAATAACGGGTCAGTCACAATACCCACACCGCTAAAACCCCAGCGTTTGAGCAAGTTCCCCAACTGTGTACGCGCAATAGATTCCACCGCAAAGCGATTTGCCACTTCTGCTGCGTGGGTGTTGAGATAGCTAAGGGCGTCAAAGTTTTCTTGAAACAGCAATAAATAACCCGATGTTTCAGCATCAGGACGAGCTATAAGATAATTCCCGTCAGTTTTTGAGCGCACCAAGTAATAGACATCGGACAACATGGAGATGAAGTTGTTGGGGAGAAAAAAGTTCTTCAAATAAAAAACATAGAGGAATATCGCACAACTTTAATTTCCGAATATCCCTCATTGCTTTAATATCTACAATGTAATGTGAAATAAATATTTATCCAAATTTGCCGCTGACGTAATCTCTGGTATCTTCCTGCTGAGGATTGTTGAAAATCACTTCTGTTGCATCATACTCTACCATATAGCCATTACGGGTTCCTGTTTCTGAAGTCCGAACATTAAAAAAGGCTGTCTTATCAGAAACACGCGCTGCTTGCTGCATGTTATGGGTGACAATGACAATAGTATATTGCTCTTTAAGTTCGTGAATCAGTTCTTCAACACGCAAGGTGGAAATGGGGTCAAGAGCGGAGCAAGGTTCATCCATCAGGATAATTTCAGGTTGTACTGCGATCGCACGAGCAATACATAATCGTTGTTGTTGTCCACCAGATAAAGACGAGCCACTTTGCTGTAGTTTATCTTTGACTTCATCCCACAAAGCTGCTTTTCTAAGACTGCTTTCTACTAATTCATCTAAATTACCTTTATAGCCGTTGATTTTGGCTCCAAAAGTAATATTGTCATAAATTGATTTGGGAAATGGGTTTGGTCTTTGAAACACCATCCCAATTCTCCGACGCACTTCTACAGGATCGATGTCGGATGCATACAAATTTTTATCGTAAAAAAGTATTTTACCTTCTGCCCGAAATGATTCAATTAGGTCATTGAGACGGTTATAGCATCGCAACAACGTACTTTTACCACAACCAGAAGGGCCGATAAAAGCAGTTACTTGATTTTTCGGTATATCTAGCCAAATATTCTGTAAGGCTAAAAACTTGCCATAGTAAACGTTGAGATTTTCAGTGCGTAAAACGGTTTCAGTGTCATTCACTGTCCTAGTATTGGTAGGCATAAATTAAATCTAGTGTTAGTTTAAGCGATGGGATATGCACTGTGGATGGTTTTACTAAGCTTTTTTGCGAGTTGCCCAACGAGCGATGATACTTGTGATTAGAACCATCAATACCAAAATTAAAGATGCTGCCCAAGCTAGAGATTGCCAATTTTTAAACGGAGAAATGGCATATTTGTAAACCAAGACAGCCAGAGAAGCTGTTGGTTGGAATAAACCATCTGGCCAAAAGTTAGAAAATAGAGCAGTAAATAGCAAAGGTGCGGTTTCTCCAGATGCTCTGGCGATCGCTAGCGTTGCCCCAGTTACAATAGCTGGTAAAGCTGCTGGTAAGACTACTTGACTTACAGTTTGAAAGTTAGTCGCTCCCAACCCTACAGAAGCTTGTCGCAAATCTTGCGATACTAACTGTAACGCTTCATCAGTAGTTCGCAGAATAATTGGCAACATCAAAATTGCCAGTGCAAACCCTCCAGCCAGAGCTGAATACGATCCTAAATTCAACTTTACCATTGTCAAAACTACAATCCCATAGGCAAATACCCCAGCAATAATGGAGGGGACTCCACTAAGGACGTTAGCTGCAAAACGCACCCATCTAGCTACTCTTGCCGAACTAAATTCTGTGATGTAAATCGCCCCTAAAACTCCAAAGGGAATACTAATCAAGGCAGCAATTCCTACCATCAGCAGTGTGCCTAAAATTGCATTACCAAAGCCTCCTCCTTTTTGGAGGGCTTTGGGTGGCAGTTCAACAAACACGGCTAAATTCAGACTGCTAAAGCCTTTAATAATCACGTAAGAAAGGACTGCTAGCAAAGGTAAAAGTGCCAATACTCCGCAGATAAATGCGACTACGGTCATCACTGTATTAAACAGTGTCCTTTGAGACATGGCGGAGCGAGTTAAACTGCGCTCTGGAAAATTAGAAGTCATAATTTAACCCAAAACTAAGCTATATTCGCTTGACTCTCAGAACGATCAACTCTGCCAGAATATTGACTACCAGTGTCAAAAAAAATAGAATTAAAGCCGCGTACATTAAAGCCGCAACTTGCAAACCACTCGCTTCTGAAAATTGATTTGCTAGTAGAGAAGAAATCGTATTGGCTGGTGCTAAAAGAGAAAGACTGATGTTGTTGGAATTGCCAATTAACATCGTTACAGCCATTGTTTCTCCCATTGCGCGGCCAAGTCCCAACATCACAGCACTAACTATGCCCGAAAAGGCTGCTGGGATAAGAACTTGCAAAATCGTTTCCCAGCGGGTTGCTCCTAGTCCGATAGAGGCTTGGCGCAAGCTGGGGGGTACAGAAATCAAGGCATCGCGGGATAAAGCTGTGATGATGGGCAAAGTCATAATCGCTAAGATGACTCCCGCCGGTAACATTCCTGGCCCTGTAGGAGAAGTGCTAAAAAATGGCAGCCAGCCAAAGTAACCATTCAGCCATTTTCCCAAGCTGGTTAATATTGGCACCAAAACGAAAATACCCCACACGCCATAGACAACGCTGGGAATAGCTGCGAGCAGTTCTACCGCAAAAACCAGTACCAGCTTCACTTTTGCAGGTAAAAAATCCTCGCTCAGTACAATGGCAGTACCAACCCCAATTGGTACCGCTATCAGCAGACCAATAAAAGAACTCACGAGAGTTCCATAAATTTGGGGTAGCACCCCATAGCTATCATTAACCGGGTTCCAAGTGGTGTTGACTAGAAAGCCAGCACCAAACTTTTGGATAGCAGGCCAAGAGGCAATTGCAACCTGCGACCCAATCCATAATAAAGTACCAGCAACCCCAAAAGCGAAAATTTTAGTCAGCCAAATAAAACCCAAATCTAGGGATTTTTCGGCGTCAGAGCGATTTTTCATCGCTGATGACAGATTTTGAGAATTTGTAGTCATGAATACCGACTTTCAGAATAAAATCAGAGAAAAATATGGAGGCAACCAGATTAGTAAAATTGTCGCCTCATCATCTATTTAAACTGACTTATACAATAGTAACTCCGTGTCCAAAGTTACTACTGGATAGGCATGTTTTATTGCTTGCTTACTTGCTAGCGCTATTACCACTGGCAACAGAAATTTTGTACTCTGGACTGATTTGGTCAGCAGCAGCAGCTACCTTTGTAATCACATTTGAGGGTAAAGGAACATATCCTAATGCACTAGCTTGCTTCTGTCCATCAGTTAAAGCGTATTCGATCGCAGCTTCAATCGCCTTGGCTTTTGCCGCATTGGGGTATTTCTTGTAAGCCAAAATCCAGGTGTAAGTGACAATGGGATAGGAATCAGCCCCTTCGGGATCGGAAATGAAGGAGCGGAGATTTGCGGGTAGAGCTACTGATTCGAGAGTTTTAGAAGCTGACTCTTCACTAGCTACAACAAACTTACCGCCTTTATTTTCCAAAGCAGCAAACTTGAGACTATTTTGTTTGGCATAGCCATACTCGACATAACCAATGGAACCTTGAGTTTGTTGGATTTGGGCAGTAACACCTTCATTACCTTTAGCACCTACTCCCTTAGGCCAGTTGACAGTTTTGCCTTCACCTACTTTACTCTTCCACTCAGGGCTGATAGCGCTGAGGTGTTTTGTGAACACACCCGTGGTTCCGCTACCATCTGAACGATAAACAACTGTGATTGACTCTTTTGGAAGCTTTGCACCTGGGTTAGCCTTGGCAATTTGGGCATCATCCCAAGACGTGATTTTGCCTAGTAGAATATCGGCGTAAACGGCTCGTGGGAGCTTGAGTTCTGGAACATCAGGCAAGTTGTAAGCCAGCACGATGCTACCAGCAGTTACAGGCAGTAAAATAACACCCCTATCTGCTGGTACTTTTTGGATTTCTTCATCCTTCATTGCGACATCGCTGGCACCAAAGTCTACAGTGCCTTTGATAAATTGTTCAACTCCAGAACCGCTACCAACTGATGCATAGTCAACTTGCAGATTGGGATATTTTTTGTTTAAATCTGTGAACCAGGTATCGTACAGTGGTGCCGGAAAAGACGCACCAGCCCCGCTTAACTTTACGGTTCCGCCAAGGTCTAATTTAGCTGGGCTAGAAGCAGTAGTATCTGTAGCAGTGCCAGAAGGCGTATCTTTGGTGGCTGTACCATCTGGTGTTTGCTGTCCGCCACAAGCTGCTAGGCTGATTGTCAGTGCTAACACTGAAATTGAACCTGTGAGGCGATGAGTTTTTATTGCACTAAGACGTAAGAGCATCGCTATCAATTTTTTAGTAACTTTTCAGGTGAGCGTTTCTAAGATACTCCTAAAGGACAGCAATAAAGATTAACAATAGGTTAATAGAACAAAAAATGCTTGTTTTTTTTTGATGAAGAACAAACCCTTATTTTTAGTTTTGCTTGATAATTTTTATACTCTTACTTAACTCTCAAGTTACATCTAGCACTGGCTTAAGTAGCTCATACGCATTTACAAAACTTTATTATTGGAGTAAATTCTTTGGCTCAGTTGTGAAAAAATTTTAGTATGGAATAGCGCTTTTGCTTTGTATCCAATACACTTCTACCTCTCCTAAAAGGATAAAGGCTGTGAATATTATTTCACTTCCTTGGGAAGTGGCTGTTCTTGTTAGGTCTGTATTAGACTCAACTGATAAGCACTATAAATATTAAGCACTTTGTAGCTCAATTTAGGCAATTATCTGAAAAAATAGTATAAATACCAAGCTCAATAATGTAGATTTTACTGTATTTTCGGTCAAATACCAGAATTCAGAACACGCCTCAGTTAATAAAATTAGACAATAGACACCTAAGCTGAAATTCGTAAAACTGAAAAATTACATACCAAAAAGGCAAAAGAAAATATGCTAGTTCTTAAGATGTCAGCACAAATTTCATTTCAATATTAATGAATATACTAGTTGCTGTTGGTTTTCCCTTTTGCTTTTCCTTGGTTACCTGATAAATGTTTGCTGCTTCCAATCAATTACTATGGTCTATGATTGGCTTACTCCTGACAATGGGTGGTACCTTCTTAGAAGTTTATGGCATCACCTTACCTTGGACTTGGAGTCAGCACGGAATTCAGACTTTTTCTTTAGGTGTCACTTTTCAAATTGGCGCAGTATTGTTGGTGGGTTGTTTAGGAGGCAAAAATGCGGGTGCGCTCTCGCAAATTGCCTATTTAGTCATGGGGTTAACCTTATTACCAGTATTTGCCGATGGTGGTGGTATTGGTTATGTCAAGCTGTCTCAGTTTGGCTATCTACTAGGTTTTATTCCCGGAGCTTGGATTTGTGGCTTAGTTGCTTTTAAAGCCAGACCTCGACTAGAAACTCTTGCCTTTAGTTGTGTCTGTGGCTTATTAACTCTCCACCTATGCGGTATTACTTATTTAATTATTAGCTATTTTTTTCAATGGAAAGGCACAGAAAATCTAACCTTGATACAAGCAATCCTTAGATATTCCTGGTTTGCACTACCAGGTCAACTAACCGTGGTCTGTGCAGTTAGTGTAATAGCATATATATTGCGTCACTTAATGTTTTATTAGTTCATTGCCTTTCGTCCTTTGTCATTTGTCAAAAGCTCATGACCAATGACCAATGACTAATGACCAACGACCAACGACCAATGACTAATTCGCCATGCATTTAAAAAATCGTCTTTTCTGGATCGCTGCTTTCATTGCTTTTTTCTTAGACCAAATAACAAAGTACTGGGTAGTACAAAGCTTTAGCTTGGGACAGACACTACCACTCTTACCAGGTATCTTTCACTTTACGTATGTCACTAACACTGGTGCGGCTTTTAGTCTGTTGAGTGGGAAAGTAGAGTGGTTGCGCTGGCTATCTTTAGGAGTGAGTTTAGTGTTGATCGCATTGGCGTTAATTGGTCCAACATTAAATTTGTGGGATCAGTTAGGCTATGGCTTGATTTTAGGTGGAGCTATGGGCAACGGTATCGATCGTTTTGTTTTAGGCTACGTCGTTGATTTTCTTGATTTTCGCCTGATTAACTTTGCTGTATTTAATGTGGCAGATTCATTTATTAGTATCGGTATTGTTTTCCTGTTAATTGCTTCCTTCCAAAAAACACCGACTTCAACTGGCAGATCCCATTAAACTATTAAGCCTGGGATGATTAATCCCAGGCTATTGACTTAGTGAAACCCTTGCTCAGTCTTATATGCGAAGACTTTACTTATAAGGTTTTTATCAATTTTTATTTGTCACTTAACACCAGTTATCCAAACTGATGCAAGAGATCGCGAAAGATGCACCGACGATCGCTGATGGCAAACCATTATTTAGATTATGCCCTAGCTTTAAATTTAGTTACCTGTGGTAGGAGTTTTTGGTGAACTAGAGCCAGGAGTACTGGGAGAGCTACCGGGTTCGAGGCTGCTGCCAGGAGTGCCAGGAGTGCCAGGTTGTTCTGGTGTAGTTGAGCTACCTGGTTCGGTAGTGCTGCCAGGAGTAGTAGGTGCGCTTTCAGGAGTGGTTGGGCTTCCTGATGGTGGAGTTAAGTTGCTAGGTGCGCCTTCAGGAGTGGTTGAGCTTCCTGGTGGAGTTAAGTTGCTAGGTGCGCCTTCAGGAGTGGTTGAGCTTCCTGGTGCTGGAGTTAAGTTGCTAGGTGCGCCTTCAGGAGTGGTTGGAGTAACGCTTCCTGGTGGTGGAGTTAAGTTGCTAGGTGCGCCAGGTGCCGATGGGGTTGTGCTTCCTGGTGCTGGAGTGGTTTCGGGAGTACCAGATCCAGAAGGAGTGCTTCCTGGTGCAGTTGTGCTGTCAGGAGTGGTGGTGCTATCAGGCGTTGTTGTTTCTGCTGGTGTTGTTTCTGCTGGTACTGTAGTACTACCAGGAGCGCTAGGGGTGAGTGCTGTGCCGCCGGGACAACGTGAATTAAGTGGAAAATTCTCGCACAGAATTTTCTTACCTTCTGGTGACAGCTTGATTTCCGCTGGTGCACTAGTGGAGTCGGTACTAGATTGGGCTATGGGGGATTTACTGGATTCGGCTACAGCAATATTAGTGGTAAGTGCCAAAGATAAAGCTGTACCAATCAAGCTCAGAGATTTTCCCATCATTTCTCAAATTAACCTCAACAGAACACTCGCCCCATTAAAGCAGATAACCAAGATTTAGAAAATCCTCCTAAATGAAGATATTTAGGTTTGTTTCAGAATATGTGGATATGTAAAATTGGTAAAAATTAAATCAGTTATTTATTGACAACTAGTGTTTAAAAAGACAAAAGTAAAAAGTATATCTGTAGTTCAAGAACTATTGATACTAGCTTATATAAACTTTTGAAAATAATATACAAAAATATTTGTCTATAAAAAAAGTGATTAAAGTTACAACCTTATTTTAGCTTTAACATAAATTAAAGTATAAATTAGCTCAAAAAGTTACGTATAGCTAATTTATGCTTTGGCTTATGAGTAAAATGATGAAAGACTAACATCTAAAATTGATTGTAATTCGCCTGATTCTTCATTAAAAACTGTGATGTGAATAGCCGATGAGTTCTCCCCAACCCCCTCACAAGCCACAAACGTTACTAGGTCAACTGACTCAAGCAGTACATACGATTCAAGCTAGGGTCGATTTTTCAAAATTGGCGCTCAAGCCTAATGCCAAAGTACCAGAACTTTGGGTGCAGGATGCGGGGGCGGATAAAGCAGAAGTATATCCACTGTTGGGCGATCGCTATATTCTTGGACGTAGCTCGAAATCCAGCGATATCGTTATCCGTAACCCTGTTGTCAGCCAAATTCACCTCTCATTATCGCGGAATTCTAGTCAGCGCACACCAGTTTTCACGATCAAAGACGAAAACTCCACCAATGGCATTTATCGTGGCAAACGTCGTGTTAGTTCTCTAGAACTGCGTCACGGCGATATTCTGACTCTGGGGCCCCCAGAATTAGCCGCTTCTGTACGGTTGCAATATGTCGACCCACCAGCATGGTATGTCAAAGCTGCAAGTTGGACAGCTTATGGAGTTGGTGGTGTCAGTGCGCTGTTAACGTTAGTGATTGGCGTCGAATGGCTGAAATTTTCAGTCAAACCTCTACCGACAGCGACACGCGCCCCAGTAGTTGTTTACGCCCGTGATGGAGCCACTCCTCTGAGAGAACCTCGGACAATCTCTCATGTAGACATGAAGCGATTAGAGGAATTTGGCCCTTATTTGCCTGCTGCGGTAGTGGCTTCAGAAGATAGTCGTTACTACTGGCACTTTGGGGTCGATCCTCTGGGGATTTTACGAGCTGTGTTGATTAATAGCCGCACCGGAGATGTGCAACAAGGAGCCAGCACTGTCACCCAGCAAGTTGCCCGCAGTTTGTTCCGCGAGTATGTAGGCAGACAGGATACCCTTGGCCGGAAATTGCGGGAGGCAGTTGTCGCCCTAAAACTCGAAACATTTTACAGCAAAGATGATATTTTGCTGATGTACTTAAATCGGGTTTTTTTGGGAGGAGATACCTCTGGCTTTGAGGATGCAGCCCGATATTACTTTGAAAAGTCGGCTAAAGAATTAACTTTGGCAGAAGCAGCAACATTGGTAGGAATTTTACCAGCACCCAACGCCTTCGATTTTTGTGGGGATGGGCCAAATAAGCTAGAAGCAGCTGAATACCGAAATCGCGTAATTAAGCGGTTGCTGGAGATGGGCAAAATTAAAGCAGAGGATGCGAACCGAGCTAGACGCTCCACTGTCCAAATTAGTCCTAAAGTCTGCGAACAGCAAGCTAAAACGATCGCACCTTATTTTTACAGTTATGTCTTCTCTGAACTCGAATCAATTTTGGGGGAGGGAGCTGCAAGAGAGGGAAACTATATCATTGAAACCAAGCTCGATCCAACCATACAGAGACAAGCAGAAGCAGCGTTGAATAATTCGGTGAACAACTCTGGTAGAAATTTTAATTTTTCTCAAGGGGCGCTAGTCACTCTTGACTCTAGTACGGGCAGTATATTGGCAATGGTAGGCGGGACTGATTACAAAAAAAGTCAGTTCAATCGTGCTGTTCAAGCCAAAAGACAACCAGGTTCCACCTTCAAAATCTTTGCTTACACCGCCGCGATTCAACAGGGAATTTCACCATCCAACAGTTATTCCTGCGCGCCTTTAACTTGGCAAGGCTTTACTTATAAACCCTGTCGTGCAGGTGCTGACACTAGTTTAGATATTGCCACCGGACTGGCGCTTTCAGAAAATCCCATCGCCTTGCGAGTTGCCAGACAAGTTGGGCTGGATAAAGTTGTGGCAATGGCGCAGCGTTTGGGAATAAAATCAAACCTAGATCCAGTTCCCGGCTTGGTACTAGGTCAAAGCGTAGTTAATGTTTTGGAAATGACTGGTGCTTTTGGCGCTATTGGCAATCGCGGTGTGTCGAATCCTCCCCATGCCATTAGCCGAATTTTAGACAGTGGTGATTGCAGCGATCGCAATGATATCAAAACCTGTCGTGTAATCTACTCCTTCGACCAAGATCCAGGTGCCAACAAACGAGTGTTGACAACTAATGTCGCCGATGAAATGACTGGTTTGATGCGCGGTGTAATCGCCAGAGGTACTGGTCGTAGTGCAGCCATTGGACTAGGGGAAGCTGGTAAAACTGGCACGACTGATAAAAACGTTGACTTGTGGTTTATTGGTTTTATCCCCAGTCAGCGACTTGTAACTGGCGTTTGGCTGGGAAACGACAATAATTCCCCGACATCTGGTAGCAGCGCTCAAGCAGCTCAATTATGGGGAAATTATATGCGGAGAATTACAAGGTAATTGGGCATTGGGCATTGGGCATGCCCCATACCCAATTACTGATATCCCTTCCAAGGAGTGACTTCAAGCTTGCCGTTAGGCTTGAATATCACTTGAAAGTGGGCTAGAGGTTCTTTGTCATTGGGAGGAGCTACATTAGAACCATAGATGTCGTTAAACATCTTAGGAAGAGGTGTTTCTCGGAAATAATCAAATGCGACTTGATTGAGTGGTTCATAGTCAGCAATTACACCATCTTTGTTGACTGCTACTCGATATTTTAAATCTCGCGTAAAGGTGGGGGTGCCACTCCAGGTTTGACGAACTGTATTATAAAGCTTTTGATTTAAACCTTTAGTGATATTAGAGTCAGTAATTTTAGCACCGACTACCTCTGGTGTCTTAGCATATCCTCGCCAAGGGCTAACTTGCAGCACACCATTTGTAGTAAACACTATTCGGAATTGGGCGATTGGTTCATTAGAAATGGGAGCGCGGTTAGCAGGATTATAAAGTAGGTTAGGCAGAGGAGTTTGCCCGACTTCTTGATTGGCCTCTTTATTCACCGCTTTATAACCAACGATCGCTCCATCCGCAGCTACACCTAAACGATAGATTAAATCCTGTTGCAATCCTGAACGCTTAGTCCAAGCTGGATGAACTTGGTTATACACTTGACGATTCAATGCACGCAACTGGGATGGATCGGTAATTTCTGGAACTGTATTTAAAAGTGCTTCTAAATCTTTAACTACTGGCTTTTGATCGGCTGTGGGTGGTGTCGTCGGTGTTGCAGCTGCGATGGGTGTTGCAGCTGCTGATGCTGGAGGATTAAGGCTCTTTGTTGTAGAGCTAGTTTGTTCATCTGGTTTAGGCTGCGGTGGACGAATTTGGGGAGGTGGAATCAAGTTAAATGCGATCGCTGCTACTGCTAAACTTGATACTCCTATGGCAGCAGGAACAGCCTGCCTGATTACAGCCTGACTAGCACCGCCATAGCGTCTAGTAACTGGTTGTAGTTCTAGAGATAATTCTGGTAAAGTCTGAGTATCAGCAAAAAACTGATCCACTGCTTCTACTAAATCAAACAACTGTACCGTATTCAAATCTATTTCAATCGGCGGACGTTTAGAATTATTAGAGCGATCGAACCCCTCTGGAGCATTCTCTGAATGTATGATTAACCTGTGGCGGTTGCCGTCAATTTTTTGAAACTCTACTAGCTCCGATTCCTGGTTGTGTGCTTGCGGATTGGGTACAGTACTCAGAAATTCTTGAGCATAACCACTAACAGCCCTCACCAAACTTTCAAAAAATTCTCGCCCTCCCGTTAAAGGTTGATTGTAACCAGATAAATAGCATTCTGCATTTACCAATATTGATAATTCTGGGCGCATTTCCTGAAACTGTGCAGCCCTAGTGACATCACTTAACCCTTCTAAAAGAAGAGTACAATTAGGTAGACTGTACTTACGTTGAATATTCATTCCACTTCACCGTCAAAAAGACTAATCCAGAACCGCTGCATTCCAGCAGTACCAGTACAAAATAGTAATTGTCCTAACAAATTTATTGCTAGCGCATCTAATTTTTCATCAGAAGTTAATGCTAGTACACCAGAACGTCGAGCATTCATCCGGCTTTTAAAATGCGCTTTAAACCGCTCTAAATAATTAGATAGCCGCAAATTCTGTTCTAATGGAATCTGTTTTTCTTCCATTTGTTGACATATCATTAATAACTGACGGATGACAACAGTTAAACGCCGTGCTATATAGCAAGCAATGACCACCAAAGCTTTTGCTTCCATAATAGTTAAGGGACGGCGTATGTGCGCTCTTCGTAGCGGGTTAGAGCTACGCATCCGCCATAAATTCACCCTGTCTTTAACAATTCCTTTAAGATCCAACTCTTGAGCAAAAGCCAGGATTGCTTCCGAACCACCAAGTTCTAAAGCTTCAATTGCCAGTAAAATCAGGTCAATTTGCAGCCTGGTTCTCCGAGGACACGTTTTGGAAGCGATCGCAGGATCTGGTAAAGTGTCCAGAATCATCGGCAGTGAGTCTTGGGTTGGACTGTTGAACGGCGTTAAACTTGCTGAAACATTCATTCTATAAATACCTTGTGCGGTTCCAACAGACTAGATAAAACAAATTTAAGATCGGTAGCCAAGACTTAAGCCTTAGACTTGTGGCAGTAGCATGACTACCTGATATATACATTACCTAACTCTTTCTACTCAAAGTTTTCCCTATATTGAAATCAAAATTTTAAAACATAACTAAATTCACCTCATTTCTTAGTGAAATACCTTTTATAGCTTGGTTTAGATTCTAATTATCGTCAATGAAGAGCGAAGCTTCAGCCTTTATCCCCACTTGACCCCCAGCGTATGACATTATAGTGTACGATTTTTCAGGTATCTGAAATTGGGCATTGGGCATTGGGCAAAACAGTGTTGAGTGCTAAGTGCTGTTAGCGATAGCGGGGCGTTTAGCTCGTGCTGAGTGCTGAGTTAAAAGTTAAGAGTTATTCTCCCCTCCCCCCCACTCAGCACTCGAAACTCGGAACTCAGTATTCTTGAGGGGCATTGAACATTGGGCATTTGTCAATAATCAATAGTTCTTCTTCCCCTGCTTCCCTTGCTCCCTCACTTCCCCACTCTCCATGCCCTATGCCCCATGCCCCATTCCCTAATCCCTATTTTATGGATTTAAAGTCTCTCGTTCGTAACATTCCAGATTTCCCGAAACCCGGAATTTTATTTCGGGATATTACTACGTTACTGCGCGACCCAGAGGGACTGCGCTATACTATTGACTTTTTAGCACAAAAATGCAATGAAGCTGAAATAACAGCTGATTATGTCATTGGTATGGAGTCGAGAGGATTCATTTTTGGTTCGCCTCTAGCTTATAAATTAGGAGCTGGTTTTATTCCCATCCGCAAAAAAGGGAAGTTACCAGCAGCCGTTCACTCAATTGAATATCAACTAGAGTATGGTACAGATTGCCTAGAAGTGCATCAAGACGCTTTACACCAAGGTAGCCGAGTTTTGATTGTCGACGACTTGATTGCCACAGGTGGGACAGCGAGTGCCACAGCTAAATTGGTGCAGAAAATTGGCTGCGAACTAGTAGGATTTGGGTTTATTATCGAGCTACGGGATTTACAAGGGCGTACACATTTACCGGACGTGCCGATTATCTCTTTAATTGAATATTAGTCATTAATCATTGGTCATTAGTCATTAGTCAGTAGAAAAACAACAGACAAATGACGAAGGACAAAGGACAAATGACAAATGACAAAAGACAAAGGACAAAATATAAATGACATCTACGAAAATTTCCTTGGAGACAGGTCGGGATTGGCTAATCAGGCTAGTCACGAGCGAAACTTTTGTTTATGTGGCAAAGCGACTATTGCAGGCACTGCTAACTTTGTTGTTGGCGTCAGCGTTGTCGTTTTTCATCATTCAACTCGCTCCCGGTGATTATGTAGATACGCTGCGGCAAAATCCGAAGATATCTCCTGAAAGAATTGAGGAAATCAAACGGCAGTTTGGTCTAGATAAGTCTTGGCCAGAGCAATTTGGGCTGTGGCTATGGCGAATCTTGACCAAAGGGGATTTTGGCACGAGTTTTATTTATCAACGTTCAGTGGCATCGCTGTTGTGGGAACGAGTACCAGCGACTTTGCTATTAGCGATCGCATCTTTAATTGTCACATGGGCGATCGCCATCCCTTTAGGGATCTTTGCCGCTGTCAAACAAAATAGGCCAGCAGACCGGATTTTACAAGTGATTAGTTACGCAGGACAAGGCTTTCCTAGTTTCATCACTGCTTTAGCGCTGCTGGTTTTAGCCCAAATCACCTCACCATTTTTTCCAGTGGGTAGCATGACTAGCATCAATCACTCAGAACTGTCGTGGTTTGGCAGAATCTTAGATATCGGTTGGCACATGATTTTACCCACCATCGCACTCTCAATTACTAGTTTTGCGGGTTTGCAACGCATCACTCGCGGCGAATTATTAGATGTCCTGCGTCAAGATTACATCCAAACGGCTCGTGCCAAAGGTTTACCAGAAAACCGCGTCATCTATGTTCATGCACTGCGCAACGCTATAAATCCCTTAATTACTTTATTAGGTTTTGAATTAGCTGGTTTATTAAATGGTGCCTTCATCGCCGAATTTTTCTTCAACTGGCCTGGTTTAGGAAGATTGGCTTTACAGGCTTTACAAGCTCAAGATTTATATTTATTAATGGCAAGCTTGGTTATGGGCGCAGTATTGCTGATTGTTGGCAATTTAATCGCCGACTTGATGCTCAAAGCAGCCGATCCACGCATTCGCCTAGAAAATCTTAATTAGCAACAATTCTAAAATTCAAAAATCAAAACTTATTGGGCGTTTTCCAGAGTCCTATCAACTATCAAACAACAAAAAGATAGCCAGAGTGCGGATGTTGTTGAAGAAAGTGTTGCTTATTCCTCATCCTATAATTTGGCTACTCTCAGTTTCAAGCTATTTCTGTACGCTGCAAAAAATTGTGAATTGCTGTTTCACTAATTATTTTACTAAGATTTAGACTTAGGTTTTTGCACTCGTGTATTTAAAAGTTTTTTCTAAGCGGGCGGCGGGAATCGAACCCGCATTAATAGCTTGGAAGGCTATAGTTTTACCACTAAACTACGCCCGCAAATTTCCAACTTTATAACTTTAACACAGTTTTTGTAAAAATTCAAGCATTTAGTTGGAATTTGCGGGTTGCATTTTGATCCTGACATACAAATTGCTCAATTCTGGTTTTGTGCCATCGTTATTGTGGGCAGCAAGAAAGTTTTCTGTTTTGAAAACTTCCCTCAAGACTTGCTCGTATGTACTTTTTTCACTTTGCAGTTTTGCTGGTTCTATTTCTAGAACTACAGCCTGTTGAAAGTTGCCATTCTGATCGATTATCAAGCTAGCCAAAAGTTGTGCTGGTTCGAGTTCCGAATTGGAGACAAGAAAACTTGGGTCTAATTGTTTCGTGTTGCTTCCCTTGTATAAAGCGATAACATCGGGTAAAGCATCTTGTCGGAATCCTTTTGATTGTATCAAGCTAATCACTTGATCTCTAGATAAGGGAGCTACTATTGCTACCGATGCTCCTCCAGTCGAAGTTGCTGGAGTTTCTCTAGTTGAAGTTGCTGGAGTTTCTCCAGTCGAAGGCGCTGGAGTTTCTCCAGTCGAAGGCGCTGGAGTTTCTCTATTTTCAGGTTCTAAAACTGGTCGATTTGATGGAATACCTGTTGGTAGTTGCGTTCCCTTTCCCAGTTTAATTTCTTGACGACGCTTCCAGGGTAAGTTACCGATTGGAACTGTAGGTGTCGGCGTGGCTTTAGCTATAGGTGTCGGTGTGGCTTTAGCTATAGGTGTCGGTGTCGGTGTGGCTTTAGCTATAGGTTTCGGCGTGGCTTTAGCTATAGGTGTCGGTGTCGGTGTGGCTTTAGCTATAGGTTTCGGTGTTGGCGTGGGGACTATCTGCTGTCTAGAAGGTTCGCTATTAGGTTGAGAGGCGTAAATTCGGCTCTTTCTCTGGAGATTTTCAGAAGCATTTATTGCGCCAATATCTTCATTTCTAGGCGTAGTTCGTGCTGTTTGTGATGAACGTGCTGGTACAGACTTTTGACTAGAGGATAGTGGCTTTGACGAAACTATTTTGGCTGTTGATTTTGATTTAATTGTTGATGTTGTTTTAGGAGCAATGTCTATCAATTCAACGGGAACAGCAGATTGATTTTGCTGGGGAAACCACAGACTAAATGCATTAGATGAGCGCATCAGCCAGAACACCAGCAAGTGCAGAGAGACTGAACTGACAACGACAAAAATCCACAAACCTGGTGGATCGGTGTGTCGTCTCCAGACCTTGGCTGGAATTGGAGTTTTGTCTGCAACCGATGGTGTCATATTATATAAACTGGATATGATTATGCACTTTTACTCATTGGTAATGCTTTAAAATACCAGTCTAAATTTTAGCGATTAACCATTACCTCTGGTGAAACAGCGAAAGTCAAAACTGTTTCATCTACTCCTTTAAGTTCTAGCGGACTACCTTTAGTAATTTCTCCTTCCTGCAAATAATCTGCTACGGCAGCAGAAACTAGAATCGTACCGGGAACAGCGGCAGCTTGCAACCTTGCGGCAATATTGACACTTGGGCCAATAGCAGTATAATCGGCGCGTTCAGCGCTACCAAACATCCCCACAACAGCAGTACCTTGGTGAATACCACACCGGAACTGTACGCTAGTAAGTTTGTCGCTATCGAATACACCTTGCTCTCGCCAGCGCTGGTTCAAGTCAGCCAGTGAGTGGTGCATTGCTCTTGCTGTATTAATGGCACGACGCACTTGTTCGTTAGGGGTTAGTTCTTCCGGCGCTCCATATAAAGCTAAGATAGCATCTCCCATAAATTTATCTACAGTGCCGCCATTGCTAAAGACAACTTTGGTCATTGCTTCTAAATATTCATTTAGCAGCTCTGCAACTCGTCGGGATCTGAGAGTATTGGCTAGCTGTGTAAAACCCACAATGTCGCTAAACAAAACTGTAATTAAGCGTGGTTCTGGGCGCAAATCTAACGTTAAGTCTCCGGTTGCGGCTTTTTGCACCAATACAGCAGGCAAAAAGCGCTTTAGCACCGATTCTGTTAGATAAGTATTTAACTCCACAATTCGCCGTTCATTTTCTTTCAACGCTAAAAGATTGCGAACTTCCGCCAAAAGTTCCCGATCGTTGAATGGTTTTGCTAAATAAGCGTCCGCGCCATGTTCTGTACCTTCGATGCGGGTTTCTTCATCTACTTTCGCTGTCAGCAGAATGATTGGTGTTCCTTTCAACGTCTCCTCATTGCGGATCATCTGAATCATCTCAAGTCCGCTCACCAACGGCATCATTAAGTCAGTCACAATCAAGCTGGGTAGAATTTCCTTCGCTCTACTGTGCCCTTCATGACCGTTACGAGCTGTCTGTACATGATAGCCATTACGGCGGAAAATTTCAGATACATAGGTTCGCAAATCGGGGTTGTCATCTACAACTAAAATTGAGTGCTGAGTCTTATGTGCTGAGTCTTGAATATCAACACTGGGGGAGAGGTTTATTGTAATATCTTCAATATTGTCTGTTGTTGACTCTACAAGTTCTAAATCAGCTAATTCTACGCTAGCGCGATTTGTATTCAGTTCGGTAGGCGTTTCTAGTACTTGCTGTGCATGTAAATGAGCATTTCCAGTCACCAGCCATAAACTAAAAGTAGTACCTTCACCATAAACTGATTCCACAGTGACTTGACCACCATGTAATTCTACTAATTCTTTAACTAAAGCTAAACCCAAACCACTGCCTTCATAGGAGCGGTTTGCTGAACCTTCAGCTTGGCGAAAGCGCTCAAATAGGTGGGGAATTTGTTCTTTAACAATACCAATTCCAGTATCTTGCACTTGTAATATGCAGCGATCGCGCTCAGATTTTAGTCTGACACTGATGGTGCCACCTTCAGGAGTAAACTTCATGGCATTTGACAAGAGGTTATAAACCACCTTGTCAAATTTTTCCATGTCCAAGTACACCGTCGAACACTCATCTAACTGAGTAACGAGATGCAGTCTCTTTTTCTCACAATAAGGACGAAAAGATTCAACTATTTGGCTTACAAATTCGACTAAATCGCAGGGATGGAAGCTAGGCTGCATTCTCCCCGCATTCAGGCGTTGTAAATCCAGGAGTTGATTTACCAGTCGCAGCAGGCGGCGGGAGTTACGCAGGGCGATCGCACTTTGGGAGTAAGATAATCCCTCACCAGCCGCCACCGCCGACTCTAAAGGCCCTTGAATCAAGGTGATGGGTGTACGAAACTCATGGGAAATATTTTGGAAAAATTCAGTTTTTTGTTTGTCTAATTCTAGTAAGCGTTCAGCTTGTTGGCGAGTTTTTTGATACAAGTGTGACTGCTGCACAGCGATCGCAGCTTGCGCTGCCACTGCTTTGGCCAAATCGATATCAGATGGCAACCATTGGCGTACTTTTTTACCTTCATGCAAAGTAATACTACCGATACATTTACCATCAGCCAATAATGGCACAAACATTAGCGATCGCGCTGGCATTTTTAAAGGTAAATCAAAACCCCGCACATCTGAAGGAGAATGGCTTACATTACCAATTACCACAGGTTCATGTGTCTGTAGCATTTGTTGGAGGATGGGATTTTCCTGGATCGATGCTTGAGAATAGGGTAATCTCTGGTTTGGTAGATGATGATTGCTACTTGAATTATTATCTGGGGCTGGCGCTCTTAAATTTTCTAGATGTTGAAAACTGTCATACAAACCCACACACTCAACAAACTCATCTTCCTCTGTCCACAAAGACAAGACGCACCCATCAACTTGTAAAGCTTGTCCCAATTGTTGGGTAATAGCCGCAAAGATATCTTGAGGATCTAAGCTAGAGCGAATCGCGCTAGTAATTGTATTAATCAAGCTCTCTCGCTTGGCAAGAGCACGTACTTGTTCGTAAGCATAAGCTTGAGATAAAGCTAAGGCTGCCTGATCCGCTACCATCAACACTAACTGCACCTCATCCTCACCCCAGAAGCGAGGAACAGAACACTGGTGCAGTGCTAGCACTGCCATCAGTTCTTGTTGGCAGATCAATGGCACAACTAAACTAGAACAAATGTTAGCAGCAGCAAAAGCTTGCCCCCGTTCGCGCAGTTCGGGAGTGTTACCGTGAATGCGCTCATCATCGATCGCATCGTGAATCACCTGGACTTCGCGGGTTTCCCATACCGTCTGAGCCAAAAGAGGCAGAGGAGTTGCAGAGGATATAGCGGGCAGAGGGGAAAGACTTACTGCCACTTCCCCTTTGCTCTCCTGCACCTCTGTTTCTTCAGAAAGAGGCTTCTGATAAATAAACCCTTTATCCGCCAACTGCTCATCTTGGAAGGGACGTAGCAGACAAACATCCACTTCCAACATGTCACCCACTGTATCTACAATTGCTTGCAAAATTTGTCTGTAGTCTAAAGCACTGCGAATCGTATTGGTAACAGTATTCAGCAGCGATTCTTGACGGAGTGTGCGGGTAAGTTCGCGGGTTCTAGCTTTGAGGACATTGTGGGTATCCAAAGCTTGGCGTACCACTGCTTTGAGTTCCTCCGCTTCCCACGGTTTCGTGACATACTTAAATACCTTACCAGCGTTGATTGCTTCCACCAAGTCTTCGACATCGGTGTAGCCAGTTAAAATTATCCGAATAATATCTGGATATTGAGTTGCTGTTAGGCTCAAAAATTCTGTACCGCTCATCATTGGCATCCGCTGATCGGAGATGATCACCGCGATCTCTCCCTCTTGAGCCAGCAGATCGAGGGCCGCAGGGCCAGAGGTTGCCCTTAGCACCTTATAATCACGATAAAAAGTGCGGTAAAGCAAGTCAAGGTTGTCTGGTTCATCATCGACAACCAAAATTTTAGGCTTACTGTTTGCTTGGGATTTCATGCACCGCTTTCCTGCTGCAACGGCAGTCGGATAAAGAATAATCTGATCAGGTAAGGATTTTTCTGAGTCAGGTAAGAGCAGAGCATTTCGACCAATAGGGCTGTTTGGCTACATGACTGCTGAGTGTATGAGCGTTTACTCACAGTAATTCGTCTCAATTGCTTGTGCCGATTACCGTTTGCGTTGGTGCAGGGTAATTGCTTTCATTGTCAGTTTTAGTGTTATAGAGTCGACGCTTGCTTGCCAAATCTTTTTTCACCTCCTGTGAGCAATGTCTGATAATACATACAGCGCTCATAGCCAGCAGAAAAATCCAGATAAAGCTGCATATTAAGTTTTCCCTCCACAGTTGTTGTAATAACACTTGCAGGTAAATTTTATTTATGGTAGTCATGGTAGAGCCAGCAAAATTAAAACAATAAGATTTAAAGCCAAAGTATACTATTAGACAAATACCTCTTTCTAATTTAGCAATCAGAACTATCATTAAGACAAGTGGTAAGTGGTTGAGGAGTTAGAGATTAGGGATTAGGAAACCTTACAGATTCTTGTCACAGTAACTGTACAGCTTACTTCTAGGACTTAGTAGCAAAGTAGCATCAGTGTGCGGTAACTGCAAAAAACAAGTTCAGTACTGTAACCAAGGGTAGTTTGAAACCAGAGTTTGCCAATAGTGTACTTACTTAACAATTTTGGAGATGCTGCTTACAGATAAGTTATGCTATTCCTCTGCCCACTCGCTGAAAGCTCTATCACTTTAGAGATGTTTTTGTAGTAATCAGTTTGATATTCTGCCTACCTAAAAGAAGGTATGCAATGAATATACTGGGTTTAAATAGATTTATGAAGTTGTAACTCCTAAGAGGATGTTTGAAAAGTCGTAAAGTATACTATAAACCCCACTTCCATTCCTCTTTGCTTCGGGGAGAGGCTTTGAAACACCCATTCCCTCGTAGGGAAGGCAGGGTGGTTTCATACAAGCAGAGAAAAACTAAAACTGTGGTTCAAAGCCTTTGCCCTCGTGGGGGAAAGGAATGGAAGTGAGGGAAAAAACCTGGACACAAAACAAGAAATCAAGACTTATGTATTTTTCTTTTTTCGTATGAAACCACCCTGCCATTCCCTCATAAGTGTTGGGGGCTAGGGGGGTTAGGTTTTCGAGGCTTTGATGTTATGAAAAATACTTGTTCATTCATCCTCTAATACTCTTTCAAAAATGCAGGTTATAAAACTCCAAACTAAAGTGTAAAATTTGTTTAATCTACATTGGTTCAGTTAAATCTCCTGGGCAACTCTATAAGTTCTGATTTAGTTTAAATCTTGTTTTAGGATATTTGAGAAAATTTTTGTTGAATAAAATCAATACTAAACTAGCCTTGAAATATCGGTTTTTTCACCCATACCACCAACAGCCAATCGATCCAGCTTCCTACCAATTCCAAATTCGTACAGCTACACCTGCTGATTTGATTGGTGTTGCCCAAATTATTACTGAAAGCTTTCACTCCCACAATGGTATATGGGGATGGGCTTTTCCGTTGCTACGTCTGGGTATTTACGAAGACTTAAGGCATCGGATGGCATCACCTGCGCCCCGTCATCTTTGCTTAGTTGCTCTTGAAGCTACTACTGGTGAGGCTACTAACTTAGTAGGAAGTGTGGAAATGGGTGTACGCTACAGTAGTGATTCATGGAGCGAGGTTGGTGTAGGTTTTCCTTACTTATCTAATTTAGCGGTTCACCCAAAATACCGTAGACATGGTGTGGCTTCAGGATTACTTACTAGCTGTGAAAAAGTCTCTCGCGAGTGGGGATTTCAAGACTTATATCTCCATGTTTTAGAAAATAACCATCAAGCACGACAGCTTTATTTCAAGCTGGGATATCGAGTGCATAAAGTCGAATCTAATTGGAATACATTTCTTCTAAGACGCTCAAGCCAGATGTTATTGCACAAGCGCCTGAGTCCTGATTCCATTCTCTGAGTTTTATTTTGGCAATTGTCAAGTTTTGTATTCCATTCCAATTAATTCAATAAAATCTGTAACTCATAGCGGTAATTAAACACAAACTAAGCTAAACCACGTCTACCTTTAGAACTATAATTATTTTGACTCCGAGAAAGCTCAAAACTCAAGCCAGGACTAGATAATATACTCTTTTTAATAACTCTAGGTTTTAAAATGAACGGGGTTTAATTAGAAATTTAGCCAATATTATCTAAATATCCAGATAAATCCGCTTTGATTTCCAGAATTTACTTGATTTAGCAAGCAAGAGCTAACGAGAAAGAAGGCTCTTTGAGTTATACTAAGTTTTTTCACGCAATCAAATAGGAGTCTTAATAAATCAAAACTTAAACGTGTTTGTTAATTTACGAAGCGAGTAAAAAGCTTTTGATAATTTTTTATCAGAAGAATATTTGATTTTAACTTTTTACGAAAAATGCCCTCGTCGCTATAAACAAATTATCTTGTTGGTAAATATTTTTAATATTAAAAAATGTTAAATTCCCTTTTGAAATTTATGCTTAACAAATTTTTGAAAGCATTCGATATAGATGAAAATGGACTATAATGGGAACATAACGCAAAATCACGTTGAAAGAAATCTTACTTCCTCATAATAACTTTGTAATTCATATATTCATCTTTATAAAAACTTTAAGAAAACATTAGTAGAGTTTACAGACAAATCTAGTTATATCTCATAAAATATAATCACTCAATTACTGAAACAACGCCTATATATTGTTATTTTTAGTTAGATTGACCAGAAAGGTCTTGATAATAAAAGAATTCAAAAACTTGATTTGATATAACAGCTAGTTCCGTTTTGAAGTGCATACTACAACAACATTCATTAAAAGTTTAAAAAACATGGATAGCGAACAGCATCGACGCTATCAGACCTCTATGGTATCAACTTATTACCCTGAAACTACTTTCCTTGACTCTGTTGTCATGTCAGACGGAACTGAGCAATCGCAAGGCTCGGATATCCTTACACGTTTGCACAGTGGAGAAGTTTTCATCGTCAATAGTCGTAGGCGAAATGGATTAATACTCTTTAAACGCTACCATGCAGAGTTTGCTGGGCCTGGGGCTGCTGTGGGTGGGGATTACGATTGTGATTGCCAAAGGGCACTGCCCATAGGTAATCTTTCTTTATTAACTCCTGAATCTAATGAAGAACGCCAGAAGGCTTACTTGATTAGGCGACAGTGGATTCGATTGATCAAACAAATTACAGAAAATCCACTGCCTGGGCAGCGAGTGCAGAAGATTCTCGATCAATTTGAACAATACTTTCCACCAGAAATAGTGGCTCTTTTGCCGGATGTTGCTTTTGCTCTTTTAGTAGGTGTGCTGCCACAAACAGTGGGAGTAGTACGCCGTTTGGGCAGTGAGTTAAATAGCAGGTTTAATTACTGAGTAAATTGCTAAGATGATAAATTTGCCAAAGCAGTTTTTACTCGATTAACGGTGCGGGCGTTTTCTTCTATCGTTCCGACAGTAATTCGTAATCCTCCGCTAATGTGCCGTACAAGAGTGCCGAGTGTTTTAAGTTTCTGGTGGAAAGTTTTTAAAGCAGCTTCTTGTGAATTAAAGCCATTTGGTTTAAGACGCAGGTAAATAAAGTTCGCAGTACTTGGAGTAATTTGTAGTTCCGGTTGCTGGGATAAAATTTCGATGAGTTTAGCTCGTTCACTCAGGATCTGGGAAATTGATTCCAGCAAGAGTGTACGATTTTGTAAACCAACTAAGGCAGCTGCTATGGAAAAACTGGGGAGATTGTAGGGTAAGCGAACTTTTTCTAAAATGGCGATCGCTTCGGGATGGGCAACGCAATAACCAATACGGAGAGATGCCAATCGGAAAGCTTTAGAAAAAGTGCGTAATATTACCCAATTAAGATGCTGTGGTAATTCACCTACTAGGGTAGTTTGACTGAATTCAAAGTAAGCTTCATCAATTACTACTAAAATATGCTGTGGCAAGCTTCTTAACCACGCTAACTCAGCCTCAGTTAAGCTATTAGCAGTCGGCGAATTGGGATGGACTACGAAAATTACGCGAATGGGGGGATTTTGAGTTTGTTCGATCGCAGACTGTGCGGCGCTTATGTCAATTTCAAAATTTGTTTCATTTCTCCCCACCGCCACTACAGGAATGCCCAAAGTTTGCGCCAAAATCCCGTACATCGAGAAAGTGGGATTGGCAACGAGAATTGACCCTTCTCCTCCTAAACAGGTGGCGATTAATAAAGAGCGGATTAGTTCATCTGAACCATTACCAACAGAAATATTGGCAGCAGTAAAGAAGGATGATGAGAGGTCGGCTGATTGATTAACGTACTGTGCGATCGCATCCTTAAGTGTTTCATGTCCGCCATCAGGATAACGATTTGTTTCAATTACTTGCTGATAAGTCCACGCTAGCTTCTCTTTTAACTCAGGAGGTAAATCGTAGGGGCTTTCATTTGTATCTAACCGATCGAACTGTGTGGCAACAGAATTGGCTGTATCGCTGCTAGGATGAGGTTTATAGGCGGTGAATTGGGCTAAATCTGACCGGATGAAGGGAAGCATAGTTTTAGTCATTAGTCATTAGTCATTGGTCATTAGTCATTGGTCATTGGTAACTAAGAAAGGACAAATGACTAAGGACATTATTTCTGTGTGAGTCTAATATTTTACAACTTCAAGGTAATTGGCAAAAGAGGCGAATTGCCTGCCAAATTTCTTCTATAACATTACCTAAGGCGTGGTCACTGTCGAGTTCAACTAACTCTACCCAAGGACGCGAGCGCGCAAAGTCCCGACTAGCTTCGATCGGGATGACTTCATCCTTTTTTCCGTGCAAAATTAGCGTGGAAATAGGGCGTTGTAAAAACTTTTCTTGGAATTGGGCAGCATCTGTAACGAAATCGTAATTTAAGGAAAGCGATTGCTGCTCTTGATAGTGGTAGACCATGATATATTTTTCTTGCTGCCAACGCTGTACTTCTTCATCTCCTAGCTTGGGCAACCAATGTGATAAAAACCCAAAAGCTGGTGCTAGCAAAACTAAGCGTTGCACTTGTAAATTTTGTTGTCCCAAGTGGGCAGCAGTCAAACCACCCAAACTTGAGCCAATGAGTGTTACTGGTGTAGAATCATTGCTGAATTCTGCGGCAACTTGATTGAGCTGACGAGTGATTGTTAATTGGGAAAAATCGCCAGCATTGAGATCGGGAATTTTCAGCTTTGTCTGAATTTGGGTAAAGCGATCGCCTATATCTCGCGCTTTGGCAGATTTAGGGCTAGAAGCAAATCCGTGAAGATATATGTAGTCCAAAGTTGTAAATAGTTAGGAGTTAAAAATTATTGAGTATTGATAAATAAAGATTTATCATTTGTTGTGACTCATTTATAATTCATAACTCACAACTCCTCACTCCTAAGTTTTATTAGCGCATTGTGACAAATTCCTCTGCGGATGAGGGATGGATACCCACAGTAGCATCAAAGTCTTTTTTAGTTGCGCCCATCTTGAGTGCGATCGCTACACCTTGGATAATCTCAGCGGCACTTTCACCTACCATGTGAGCGCCTAGAACTTTGTCGGTGTTGCCATCAACCACCAACTTCATCATTGTCTTCTCTTGCTTACCAGTCAAACTGTGGTACATGGGGCGAAAGCGAGTGCGAAAAATTTTGACGGCATCACCAAGTTTTTCCCGCGCTTCGGCTTCTGTCCAGCCGACTGTTGCAGCTTCTGGGGTAGAAAATATGGCTGTGGGAACAGTTGCGTGACTGAACTCGCGGTGGTTATCCCCAAATTCACTATCAGCAAAGGCGCGACCTTCACCAATAGCCACGGGAGTTAAATTGATTCGGTCGGTGACATCGCCAACAGCAAAAATATTCGGTTGACTAGTTTGACTATATTCATTGACTGCGATCGCACTTGTGGTTGGGTATCCAGGGCCTTCGATAGAACTAGCCACAACATCAACCCCAGCGTTTTCTAAACCTAATCCATCTACATTGGGGGTTCGACCGGTCGCTACTAAAAACACATCGGCAATTAGTGATTCTTGGTCATCCCCTGATAAAGTCAGTTTCAACCCTTCTGGGACACGTTCAATTGCTTTCACCACATTATTCTTAATCAAGCGAATTCCGTGGTTCGTCATACCCTCTTCAATTTCTATGCGGACATCTTCATCAAAACCATTTAAAATCTTTTCACCTCTGGTAATTTGTGTCACCTCAGAACCCAAACCGCGCATAATACAAGCAAATTCCGTGCCGATATAACCAGCGCCAATAATGACGATGTGTTTTGGTTGTTCTTTTAAATGAAAGATTTCGTCGGAGGTAATGCCATGTTCCATGCCTGGTAAATCTGGCTTGACGGGACGCCCACCAACAGCAATTAAAATTTTGTCTGCTGTAACTTTACGTCCATCAACTTCTATGGTGTGAGGATCTACCAATGTGGCGCGACCAGAAAATAGTTCTACTCCGGCTTTTTCCAAGAAGCTTATGTGCAGTTGCGATAGTCGCCGAACTTCCTTATCTATAGATGTAATGAAATATTCCCAGTCAAACTCAGCATTACCTACTTTCCAGCCATAGCCTGAAGCGTCACTGAACAGTTCGGGAAAGTGAGAGCCATAGACCATGAGTTTTTTGGGAACGCAACCGCGAATCACACAAGTGCCACCAACTAAATCATATTCAGCGATCGCCACTTTTGCGCCGTAGCTAGCCGCTCGTTTGGAAGCCGCCAAACCTCCAGAACCCGCACCAATTACAAACAGGTCGTAATCAAAAGTCATAAGTTTATGTTCTCTTTAGCAACAAGTGAGTTCCTGGGAACTTACACACAGAACGTGATTGAACTATATAAGAATATCCGTTGAACGCTGTGTAAGTCCTGTCCTTGATTTAATCTAGCGTTAGCAGATGCTATCTGGTCGTAGGGAATATCACTTTTTGCTTTGGCGGCAGCAAAGGCAGTAGTTAACAGTTGTATAGTTCTTCCCCTAATCGAGTATAAGTTTGTGCTACCGCATTGGAGCAGCTAAGTTGCACAGGAATTAGACAAAATTATGACAAAACGTACTGTCTTGGGCTTTTACGTAGCATTTTTTACCCCCATTAGCAATTTTTATGTACTTGGAGAGTCAGTTGGAATTACGGGTGTTACGGGTGTTACGGGTGCTGGAGTTACAGGTGTTACGGGTGTTGGAGTTACAGGTGTTACGGGTGTTGGAGTTACGGGTGTTGGAGTTACGGGTGTTACGGGCGTTGGAGTTACAGGTGTTACAGGTGTTGGAGTGACGGGTGTTACGGGTGTTGGTGTTACAGGTGTTACGGGTGTTGGTGTTACAGGTGTTGGAGTTACGGGTGTTACGGGTATTACGGGTGTTGGAGTTACAGGTGTTGGAGTTACAGGTGTTGGAGTTACTGGTGTTACTGGTGTTGGAGTTACTGGTGTTACTGGTGTTACTGGTGTTGGAGTGACGGGTGTTGGATCTGTTGGAGTGACGGGCGTTGGATCTGTTGGAGTTACGGGTGTTGGATCTGTTGAGGTTACAGGTGTTGGAGTTACGGGTATTACGGGCGTTGGATCTGTTGGAGTTACGGGTGTTGGATCTGTTGAGGTTACAGGTGTTGGAGTTACGGGTATTACGGGCGTTGGATCTGTTGGAGTTACGGGTGTTGGATCTGTTGAGGTTACAGGTGTTGTCTTAGCTGGGGTGTCGGGTGTTGGATCTGTTGAGGTTACAGGTGTTGTCTTAGCTGGGGTGTCGGGTGT
>NZ_JAVRCL010000068.1:42309-45306 GCF_034530775.1 Nostoc sp. DedSLP04
TGTCTTAGCTGAAGTGTCGGGTGTTGTCTTAGCTGAAGTGTCGGGTGTTGTCTTAGCTGGGGCGTCGGATGTTGTCTCAGTTGGGGTGTTGCGTGTAGGAGGTAGATTCATTTCAAATACTCCCTCGCCTTTTATAGGTGACTGTGCTTTTAAAGCCGCAGCAGTTTCGGCTTGAACACTGGTGATTGCAGGATCGCGTGTAGGCACAGGACTCTGCCTGTTCAAATCAAGTTCTCGAACCATCTGGCTCGTTTCATAAAAATTTCTGAGATCAAAATCATATAACCTCTGAAATTCGCCTTTAATTATAATCACCATTTGTCCTGCTTCCAACACCTGAGTTTGAGAAGCTTTCTTGTTAGAAACTTCAATGCCGCTATTTGTTAGCGCACCTACAATTGTGGTGTCTGTTTGTTGGTCGTAGCGTACAAATAATGCTGAACCACGAATTGCTGCTGCTGCATTTGGTGTTTGTATACGTGTTTGCCCCTTTCCTGGTGGGATGAGCAACAACACAGTCCCATTTGTCAGTTTAAAGTCACGAGTCTTCGGCAAAAATTGAAATAACGCCTGTTCTCCAACTCGTGCCAAAGAGCCATCATTAAAACGCAAATCTGCGAGAGAAGCTCGACCAGTTGACAGCCCGTCTCCAGGGGTCATTGCATCTAATTTGCGTGCAGGACGTTTCTTGAATTTATCTTTGGGTATCAGTTGTACGATGTTGCGGAGGTTCTGAATCTCTGCTCGCGTTAGAGGAGTTGTAGCGTTTACCCGATTTGGTAGAGGCAGTACTATAAGTCCCCATAAACCAATCACCAATAATGGAAACGATTTATAAAACATAGTTTGACAATTTTTGACCTTCAACTAATATCATAAAAATTAAATTTTAAGCTAATGCTAATTGTTGTAAGAGTTTTTTAGGTAAATTAATTTAAATTTTAATTTCGATTTAATGCATAAAATAGATAATAAGTGAAATAAATGACTCAAATTTAATTTTTGAAAACACTCAGTACACATTTATTGCTTTTTTTCCTGTCTACTGTTCCTTCTCTAAGTAAGCAACTTCATGAATAAAATTGGATTACTGATTACTATATGTACTTAATATGCATTTAGTTGATTTAACTTTTCCTGCTGAAGATGAAATTGTATCCAATAAAGTCTATAGCATATTTAAAACTTAGTATTTGATATAAATAATTAAATCAGAAGTACCTTACATATAATCCTTTATAATCAGTTCAGTTAGAGGATCGTTAATTATGAGGGACAATAACTTTCTAAAAATTTATTGTTAAATTACCCACTAGCTGTATTTCACTAAAATTTAAACAGCAATTTATCGGAACATCTCAGTTTGACAAAAAAATCTAGGGAAAAATCCGAAAAGCAGTAATTTTAGTTTGTAGTTTCAGTATATACCTACAAAGCTAAATATAGATACAATCAACTGTATCTTTGTAGTCGGAACTTCTGATACAGCTTGTGGGTCTACATTTGCCAAATGCAATCAATGCGATCTAACCAGATGCGACTCAAGAACTGGAAAAATTTGTTTTTTTGTATTTTGTTAACGTCCAGTGGTGGAAGCTGGTGTTGCATTAGAGTAGATGCGTCAGAATCTGCAATTACAGATGTTTTGCATTCTAATCATTTAGCAACTATACAGGTAACTCATGAGCAGTTATGTCATAAGTTGGAGCAAAAAGCAATTAACTCTTTGTGCAAGCTGTCGAGTGAGTCACATACTTTAGACTCTCAGATGCCGTTAAATCTAGCACAGCAAACACCAGAAACGACTCAAATCCCGGATCAAACCGAAGAACCTATAGATACTCAAAAGCAAAATGAACCGCCACAGCTAGAATCTCCGCCAAATAATTTGCCCATATCTCCTTCAGACTCAAAGGAGCAACTATTAAATTTACCTGAGGGAGAGTATTCTCAAAGGCGAGATAGGTTGATAGAACTGCTACGATCGCCAAAACAACCGTTTGAATCTAATAGCGATCGCGAATTGGGATTACGGGTGCGGTTACGACCCCTAGAACAACAACCCTTAGAACAACAGCTACCACCACCAACAGAACAACCTGTACCTCAGTTTAAACCTATCGGTTATCTACAAGGACGTGTCGGCTACTTCCAAACGAATAACATATTTTCATCAAATGATAGTCCCATAGAAGATGGTTTAATTATTTCTGGACTGACATTAGCCTCTACATATTTTCCTTTAGGATCTAAGACTTTTTTAAATGGCTCAATCGATGGCAATCTGATTCGTTATATAAATCAGTCACAATATCATTACAATCAGGTGAGATTCAATCTCAGTCTTTACCAGCAGCTATCCCAACGAATGTTTGGAGAAATCCGTTGGAGCAATCAACAGTTATTTTATGCCAATAGCAGCGATCGCCCCGATAGCTTCAAAGCAGGCGATCGCTTTTTAAATGAAAATTCCCTACAGCTATCTTTGGGACGCCGAGATCCCCTAACTTCAAGATTAACCCTAGATAGCTTCTACGAGTTGAGTGTAAATTTTGCCGATCCCCAAAGTCGTAATCGGATAATCAATTCCTTTTGGGTATCTCTGAACTACTACTTGCAAAAGCCTCTCCAGGTTGGTGTTGACTACCAAATGAGTTTATCAGACTTTACACAGCGCGATCGAGAAGACGAATTTTATCGACTATTCGGACACTTAAATTACCAAATATCCGATACCATTTATATGAATGTCCAGGCTGGAGTAAGTTTAGGTAGTTCAACCGCCGAAAACATTGATTTTGATGGTTGGTTCTTCAGTATTAATTATGGTTTGCAATTAGGTCGGTTTTGAAATTTGTCATTTGTCATTTGTCCTTTGTCCTTTATTAAAAACTAATGACCAATGACCAATGACCAATGTGATTTATCCTTTATTAAAAACTAATGACCAATGACCAATGACCAATGACCAATGACCAATGACCAATGACCAATGAC
>NZ_JAVRCL010000069.1:0-43876 GCF_034530775.1 Nostoc sp. DedSLP04
ACTGGGGACTGGGGACTGGGGACTGGGGACTGGGGACTGGGGACTGGGTGAAAAGTCTTTTTGTGTTTAGGTTCGATCGTCTGTTGATGTCCTAACACTACTGGGGACGGCTATAAATGCGCGATCGCTCTTAGTAAAACGTGCCATCCTATTTACAGGTGCTAATAACCAAGCAGCCCAAGCAGTTTATCAACAAATTGGCTTTTTGCCTACTGGCGAGAAGTATGGCTTAGTCTTATTTGAAGAGACTCAGAATTGAGAAATATTGAGTTAAACATTGGAGGCGCAACACCTTACGCCCTTGCGATCCATTTATATTTTAGCTATTTCTGGATTTGCTGGAATTGATTTTGTAGTCTTTACTGAATTGATTGTAATACTTGAAGTATGAGCCAGTATCGTTTCAAACAGTCATTTTCTGCCGATCCCAGCTTAAGCGATAAGCTTTTTGACTTGATGGAAGTCACATTTCCCGGACTCAGCAGTTTAGCAGAATGTGCAAGAAAACTAGGTGCATCCTGGGAAACAGCTTCAACTCCCTTTATTCGCTTTCATGATGATATAGCTATTACCCATGTGGGAGTGTTAGAAATTCCCATGCAAATTATGGGACAAAGGCTCACTGTCGGAGGAGTTCATGGAGTAGCTACCCGTGCAGAATTTCGCCGGAGAGGGTATTACCGGGAAGTGATGCAGGAAGTGCTAGGGTATTGCGATCGCGATCGCTTTTATGAAACCCTGGTACTGACGACACCACAACCAGAGTTGTACTTACCTTTTGGCTTTCGTGTTGTCGAAGAACACATCTTCAAAATTAAGTGTAACTCCACAGGTGGCACTGATAGCTTCAGAATACTGGATTTTACAAATACTAAAGATTACACATTGCTACACAGACTTTTGGAAACACGCATTCCTGTCTCTAATATAGTTGGCGTAGTCAACGAAAAACCTGTGTTCTGTGTCAATGAAGGAAGTCGTCCCTTATATTATGCAGAAGATTTAGATTTAATCGCCTGTATGGAGATAGAAGATAACCGACTTCATCTTTTCGATTTAGTGACAACGCAGATATGTTCTTTGAAGAATATTCTTAGTAAGATCCCTCAACCCATTGAAGAAGTAGTGATTTACTTTAGTCCAGAACTTCTGGATGTTAAAGATGTGCAAGCATTCACCCATACATTTGATGAAACCGTGCTGATGGTTCGTGGTAAATTTGCAGCAGAAGGCGAGAAATTTATGCTGCCGCGTTCTGCAAGGTGTTGAGTTACTTAAAAACAATTAAATCATAATAGAACTGAGAGTTTCATCATCAGGATTGCTTTATGATGTATCAAACTGACCCGCCGCGATCGCCAAAAGATGTATTGCCAACCATGTACGATCTTCCTAGTGAAGACCCAGAGGAGCCTGGTTTGCCCGATCAGTTTCATTTATTGCAACCTCGTCTGTTAGACGAAACCTTTCGTCCACCAAATTATCCAAGCGACGAGATATTTGTTGCTAGCGATCTGAATCTTTATTACGATCCGCGCCGTCCACTATGGTATAAGCGACCAGATTGGTTTGCCGTTTTAGGTGTTTCCCGTCTCTATGAACAACGAGATTTACGTTTAAGTTATGTCGTTTGGCAAGAGGGAGTTCAGCCTTTTATTGTGGTAGAATTGCTGTCTCCAGGCACTGAAAAGGAAGACTTAGGGCAAACATTGCGGGATATCAAGCAACCACCAGCAAAGTGGGAAGTATATGAGCAGATTTTGCGTGTGCCTTATTATATAGTATTCGATCGCTACAAATATGAGTTAAGGGTATTTAAGTTAGACGGTGGTCGTTATGCTGAAATCACACTGTCAGAGTCGCGCTTCTGGATACCAGAACTAGAATTAGGTTTGGGTGTTTGGCAGGGACGTTATCAAGATGTAGAACAGCCTTGGTTACGGTGGTATGATTGGACAGGCTGCTGGGTATTGACTTCTACAGAACAAGAAAGTCAAAGGGCTGAACAAGAAAGTCAACGGGCTGAACAAGAAAGACAACGGGCTGAACGGTTGATTGCACAATTGCGATCGCTAGGTGTTGAACCCGATTTAGATTAGCTTTTTGCCTGTTTTATAGCCCTGCAAACCACTCATAGCCTCGATCTTCCCAATAGCCTTTAGTGGGTAATAAATTGCTGACGAATGTAATTTGAGTTACCCACTTGCTTTGCTTGTAGCCCAATTTAATTGGGGATGCTAGGCGCATCGGCGCACCATTATCAACTGATAAGGGTTGTCCATTCTTTTGATAAGCCATGAGAGTTTGGGGATGTATGGCAGAAGCAAGATCCCAGCTTTCATAGTAGCCATCCGCAGATTTGAAGTAGACATAACGGACGTTTGACTTCGGCTGTACCAGCGCTACTAAATCTCGTAATCGCACACCTCCCCATTGAACGATCGCAGCCCAGCCTTCAACACAGACATGGCGAATTACCATTGAAGTCAAGGGTAGTTTTTGAATATCTCCCATACTCAATTGCATCGCATTATTCACCTCACCATCAATTATTAAGCGAAACTGTGCCGGATCGATTTGCGGGGTAAAATCAAAGGTATTAATCAGCAATTTATCTGCTTCTATGGCACTGACAGAAAATTCAGGTATAGGTTTTTGAGTTAGCAGAAGTGCTTCAAGACTTTGGTTTAGTGGCTCAGAGATTTGCCGCAGATTATCTGAGAACAAATCTGTTCCACAGCCACCAAGAAGAAAGCCTACTCCTGAAAGTCCAGATACTTGCAGTAACCGACGACGGGATAGGGTACGTTTGGGAAGAATCAGACTCATAAAACCTCTACAGCAACATAGATTTCACTAATTTGACTAATTCAAGGGTTAAAGCAAAGGTAAAAGTCAATATTTCGCATTTATCTGCCTTGCGATCGCCAACCTAAAGATTGTAAGTTAGTTACACACATAAAAATCCCCACGCATTTATTTTCTACTGATAACGGATATTTAATTTGTCTTAAGCGCTATTTTAAAAACATAAAAAACCCTAATTAGTTACAACTTTCAAATATGTCAGACAACAAAGAATTTTCATCCGAAAAAAGCTCTTCTGTTAAAAATGTCTTGATTATAGGTGCAGCCGGGTATATTGGCGGAGCGCTGTGCCGAAAGTTTTCTCAGACACAAGATTTTGCCGCATTGGCACTTGTGCGTCCGAGTAGTGATATTGAGCGTATAAAGCCTTTCTGCAAGGAAATAATCCGCTCTCAAGAGGTAGAAATTTCCAGCAATGATATTGCACAAGCAATTCGCAAGCATGATATTACAACAGTAATTAATGTAGCGTGGCATATGCCTCCAGAATCAACCCAAGAAGCTCAATTCGCTTTAGACCGTATAGCATTAGAAGCCACTTTATACGGTACTAGTGCAGTTTCGCCAGATATTCATGTAATTACAACCAGTGGGAATTTCTCTTTGATTACCGCCAATGGAGGACGAATAACAGAAATACCGCCGCCAAAAGGATATACACGACCCGAATATTTAGTATGTTTTGATTTACTATCGGGTGTAAATGTGTTGAAAGATGTGCTAGTAGAAGAATATATCAGTAATAAAGGTAATGCCTCGATTGTCTATCCTTCATCAGTGTATGGTTCAGCACCAACTCGTGGCAGTTTCTGGGATTTTGCAATTCAGCAGTTCATTACAGGGAAACCATACCAAGGCTATCAGCCATTTCCACCAGATTTTATGACGGCGTGGATTCATGTTGAAGATTTAGCAGACTGCTACATTGCGGTAGCGCGATTTGGCTCCAAAGGGGGACACTACCTTGCTGCACCTGAAAATTTTAGTATTAGCCAAGTGTCAAAAATGTTTGCCCAGGCTGCTCAGGTAGAATTTATAGCACCAGTCTTTGAAAACAAAGACAAAGTTATATTTGATGATTCTCATACTAGAGAAGTACTTCAACTTCAATGGAAGTATAAACTGGCTGATGAGATGAAAGGTTGGGTAGAAAGAATAAAAGAGTTAGGAACTTATTTTTTAGAGTAAATCAGGGGTAAATAACTAGTCAATTGTTCGATGAGCTTGATTAAAGCCATCCGTCAACGTCACCGACGAATGGCTGCTCGCTCTATTGTTATTCCTTTCCCCCTTACCCTTTACCCTTTCCCGACAAATGCCAAGAAGTCTATTATGGGAGGTTTTAAGACTTTATCAATAAGTATGTAATTACGAATTACGTTAGCGCAGCGTTAGCGACGCAGGAGCGTCATTACGAATTACGAATTATATTGCAATCCTTCAGCACTGCTACCAATTTTTCAATATGTGCTACTTCATGAGTTGCCATCACGGATATTCTGATTCGACTTGTGGGCACTGTGGGGGGACGAATTGCTGGGGCAAAAATGCCAGCATCTCTTAGCTGTTTTCCAGCTTTGAGCGCATCTGTAGCATTAGGCAATTGAAAACATAATATGGGTGATTCAGAAGGCAGCAATTTCAGGTTAGGTAACTGTTGCAGCAAAGTTTTCAAGTAATGTATATTCCTCCACAATTGGGCGCGGCGTTGCGGTTCTTGTTGCACTATTTTAATTGCTGCTAAAGCCGCGGCTGTATCAGCAGGTGAAAGCCCAGTGGTATAAATCCAACTGGGTGCGCGGTTTTGCAAAAAGTCAATTAGGGCGCTACTTCCTGCTACATACCCGCCTAAACTACCTAAAGCTTTACTCAAAGTGCCAACTTGAATTAATTGCTTTCCTGTACACCCAAAATGCTCTACACACCCAGCGCCAGTTTTTCCTAGTACCCCAGTGGCATGAGCTTCATCGACTAGCAGCATACAGCTAAATTCATCAGCGATCGCCAACAGTGCAGGCAACGGACATAAATCGCCATCCATGCTGAAGACGGTATCAGTAAGAATCAAACAGCGTCGGTAATTTTGCCGCTGCTGCTTCAACTGAGTTTTTAATACTGCCAGATCGCAGTGTGGATATTCCACCACTGCTGCACCGCTAAGAATCGCTCCATTTTTCAGACTGGAATGATTGTACTGGTCAGAAAATATTAAATCGCGCTTGCCCACAAGAGCGGTAATTGCACCCAAATTTGCTAGATACCCGGAACTAAATACCAAGGCATCTTCTGTTTGTTTGGTAGATGCGATCGCCTCTTCTAACTCCCTGTGTAACTCCCGATGCCCACTGAGTAATCTCGAACCAGTACTACCAGTCCCAAATTCCGCGATCGCAGCAGTTGCAGCCGCCATCAACCGTTCATCTCCAGCCAATCCCAAATAGTCATTGCTGGCAAAATTAATTACCTCTTGCCCAGCTAAAACCACCGTTGCACCCGGACGACCACTGATCGGTTGTACTGAGCGATACCAGTCCGCCCGATGAATTGTTGCTAACGACTGTTCTAGCCAAGCATAAGGATCGGTGGGGAATGGGGACTGGGGACTGGGGACTGGGGATTGGGAATTGGGCATTGGGCATTGGGCATTGGGCAGGGGGCAGGGGGCATTGGGCAGGGGGCATTGGGCAGGGGGCAGGGGGCAGGGGGAGAATAACTAATAACAAATGACAAATGACCAATGACAAATGACAACTAAACTTGTTCGCTACTGAGATGAGCGATCGCTTGTTTAATCCAGTCTTCGACATAGGCATCTTTGGGTAGTCCGATGTCTTCGCTGACCACATGCAGGGCGTGACTGACTTCATGGGCAGTATATCCCAAGGCGAAGAGAGTCATTTGCACTTCTTCGAGAATTCCTGGTGCTGGCCCGCCTGTGGCGACGAAGAACCCGGCTGATTTGCGCCACTCGACTAATTTGCTTTTCAGTTCCAAACAGATGCGTTCAGCGATTTTTTTACCGACACCGGGAGCCTGAATGAGGATTTGTGTATTGCCAGCGATAATTGCTTGGACTAAATCTGGTAGTTCCAGAGTGTCTAAGAGGGCGATCGCTAAGGCTGCACCAATACCTGTGACAGTCAGCAAGTGGCGAAATAAATCGCGTTCAGCTGGGGAAGCAAAGCCATAAAGAAAGGGCACTTCTTCACGAATTTGCAAATGGGTAAAAATTTGCGTTACTCCTCCCGATTCTGGTAACTGGTTTGCTAGGCGTTGGGGAACTTGCAAATCATACCCCAAGCCATTCACTTCCAGAGTCAGAATCACGCGATTAGCGCCAATTGTTTGGATACCAGCGACTATACCTTTTAAATAACTAATCATTACAAGAGACCAAAATAATTTAAGCCTTCGATAATTCCACCTGCACAAAATCCTCTTGCCAGGTAGTGATAGTCTGCGGGATGCTCATTGTGCCATTGGAGTAACTCTTTTCGGGCATTCCCCACAATGATTCCCCGTTCGTTGCCTACAGCAAATAAAGCAATATCATTACCCGAATCACCACAGACAACTGTTTGTTCTGCTGCAAATTTCCACTTCTGGCGCAAAAACTGCATTGCTTGACCTTTATCGCTGGTCAGGGGTACAATGTCAAGGTCTATTCCGCTACTGTAGATTAACTTTACATTTAATTTAGCTTTTTGCAACTCAGCTTCAAGTTGTGGTAGAAGATTCGCAGATACTTCTTGTTCTAAAAAACAACTCACTTTGAAGGGACGCTGTTCTGAATCTGGTTGCCGAACTAACTGAGGATATTTTTTTGTAATAGATAATACAGTTTCCCGTTCCCATCCGGGAGAAAGGATTTCTGACCAACCTGAGTCTGGAGTATCAGTACCATCAAGGTAAATTTCTGTACCCACAGATAGGACGAGGGCATCGGGTTGCAAAAGATTTTTTTGAGCTTGGAGTTCTTTGTAAAGTACAGGCGATCGCCCCGTAGAATAAACGATTTTAGTGCCGTATTCTTGGCGATGTCTCTCCAACAGTTGATTTAGTTCTGGTAAAGCGCTGTCATCGCCCACAGTCCGGTATACGAGGGTGTCATCTAAATCGGTTACAAACAGAAATGGTTTCATGATTAATACCTCTTGCAAAATCTCGTTATTCTACCGCGTGAAGGGACTTTTGCAAGATATTTCTTTGTTAAAAACAAAATATGTCAGATATTCAATTCGACTAACCACTTTTAAAACAACTTCTAATGCCTTCAGATTTTTGTAAATTAATAAATTGTTTTTCTCTTGGTTGTATTTTCTTTATATTTATTGCATTTACAGTGTTATTTGAGCAAGATAAAGTGACAACTTTCACCTGCGAAAGAAAAACACAAATTCATTGTCAGTTAACTCTTGCAAATGAGTGGAAATCAAGCGTAGAAACCTATTCTTTAGAAGAGTTTAGAGGAGCAAAATTTTATTTTAATCATGGTATCGACAATTACTGTGTTGTTCTTTTGACTAATTTTGGCAAATTACCTTATACTTTTTACTATCCCTTCCAATCTGAAGCTCAAGAAATTGTAGATAAGATTAATACTTTCATTAGTAATCCTCAAGAAGAATTGGTTACTGTCACTCAAGACAGATCCATTTCTCTCAATTTAGCTGCCGCTATTTGTTTTATATTTAGTGTATTTGGTTTAGGTCTTACCCTTTACTCATATATTTCCACCCTGCCCTAACTGAATCAACAAATTTCCCACAGTTAAACTCAGTTGCTTCAAAGAGCGATCGCTAATATGCAGTCTTTGTCTCGTTCCCATGCTCTGCATAGGAATGGCTTATTAGAGGCTCCGCCTCCAGTCAAGACATTGAGTCAAAGACTCAATGAATGCATTCCCAGGCGCAGCCTGGAAACGAGTCAAGCCTCATCAAACCAGCTTTTTAGGACTTGTGTGTACACTGTAGCCTTTTATGATATCTGTTATATTTCAGGAAATAAATCAATTTATAAGTCCATTTCAATGATTGTTGCAAAGACTTAAGCCTTTCTTATACATGGAAGAAGATTAGCTGCAAAGTATTAAGCCTTTCCAAAAAATAATTATACATTAGCTGCAAATGCTTAAACCTTTCTTATACATGGAAGAAGATTAGCTGCAAAGTATTAAGCCTTTCCAAAAAATAATTATACATTAGCTGCAAATGCTTAAACCTTTCTTATACATGGAAGAACATTAGCTGCAAACGCTCAATTTTTGACAACTAGTGTTTAAATTTGAGCGATGTCGAATGAGACTTAGCACCAAAAAACAATGTAGAGACTTAGTACTACGTCTCTTTGGCTTAATGCACTACGATACAATCAATTTAACCACCTCTACTGCCTGCGCTCGTAGTCAACACCTCTTCACAACATTCGACTCCAACTGATTCTCCCTCCGACATTCCGCCTCTTGAGAGTGGTGATCGCCTACATTTGTGATCGCCCGTAGGCAAAAATGGATAAAGTCGAGCTTAGTCTTTGGTTTTATTCCTCTGTTCAAGCTACCCCTAGATTTTAAAAAATTAATCATAAATTTTGTGTTGAATATTATTAGTACATACTTTTACTAGATTCTTTTTTTACTCTGCACACTGTATAAATGCTAGAATCCTCAAGTAGACAGTTAGGATACTTAGATGCCAGTTGTAACTAACTCAATCAAGTTTGGTACAGACGGCTGGCGGGGCGTTATCGGTGACGAGTTCACCTTTGAACGCCTAGCCCTGGTCGCGCCAGTTGCCGCAAAAGTATTATATGATACGTATTTTTCTACGGTGGGTAGCCGGACAATAATTGTCGGTTACGATCGCCGATTCATGGCCGAAGACTTTGCTCGTGCTGTCGCCGATACTGTCTCTGCTGTCGGCTTTGATGTGCTACTGAGCGAAAGCTTTGCCCCAACTCCAGCTTATAGTTGGGCAGCAAAAGAACTCAATGCTTTGGGGGCGCTGGTAATTACAGCCAGCCATAATCCTGGTGCATATTTGGGGTTAAAAGTCAAAGGATATTTTGGTGGGTCGGTACCGCCAGAAGTCACAAAAGAGATAGAAGCGCAGTTGTCGGTTGGAGTACCACTAGCAGCTACCCCAGGCAAGCAAGAGAAGTTCGATCCCTGGCCCAGTTATACCCAAGCGCTAGAAGGTAAAGTTGATATCGCTAAACTTCGAGAAGCGATCGCATCTGGCAAACTGACATTATTTGCCGATGTTATGCATGGCGCGGCGGCTGGCGGATTGGCGAAACTACTAGGCGATCGAGTCAAAGAAATCAACAGCGATCGCGATCCCCTCTTTGGAGGCGGTGCGCCGGAACCATTGCCGAAATACCTTTCAAAGCTATTTGAAGTCATCAAGACTCACCGAGAAACCGATCAATCGGGTTTAACAGTGGGGTTAGTATTTGATGGAGACTGCGATCGCATTGCAGCAGTAGATGGAGAAGCCAACTTCCTCAGCTCCCAAGTATTAATCCCGATATTAATCGACCATTTAACCCTGCGGCGCGACTTTAAGGGGGAAATAGTTAAAACTGTTAGTGGTTCCGACTTGATGCCCCTTGTAGCAGCACTACATAACCTGTCAGTCTTTGAAACAGCAGTTGGTTATAAATACATCGCTGACAGAATGTTAGTAGCAAAAGTGTTGCTGGGCGGTGAAGAATCGGGAGGAATTGGCTATGGCAGCCATATTCCCGAACGCGATGCATTGCTGTCAGCATTGTACGTACTAGAGGCGATTGTCGAATCTGGTTTGGATTTAGGTGAATATTATCGCTACTTGCAGAAACAAACAGGGTTTACCTCAGCATACGATCGCATTGACTTGCCCTTAGCAAATATGGAAGTGCGATCGCGTCTTTTGCAACAACTGCAAACCCAACCCTTAACGGAAATTGCAGGGAAAGCAGTGATTGATTGCCAAACAATTGACGGCTACAAGTATCGCCTTGCAGATAAAAGCTGGTTAATGATTCGCTTTAGCGGGACTGAGCCAGTTTTACGCCTCTACTGCGAAGCCTCAACAATTGAGCAAGTGCATCAAACTCTTGCTTGGGCGAAACAGTGGGCGGAGTAAAATTAGTGAGGAGTTGAGAGTTAGGAGTTAAGAATTAATAACTCATAACTTATCACTCCTAACTCCTAACTGATAACTTTTTATGACATTACTTGTAGTAGCCACAGGAAATCCAGGTAAGTTGCGGGAAATGCAAGCTTACCTGGAAAATTCTGGTTGGGAATTAACCCTTAAACCTGAAGAGTTGGAAATTGAAGAGACGGGCGAAACTTTTGCCGCTAACGCTTGTCTAAAAGCGTCGCAAATTGCTAAAGCTACGGGAAACTGGGCAATTGCTGATGATTCAGGCTTGCAAGTAGATGCCCTAAATGGCGCACCAGGAGTTTATTCTGCACGTTACGCCAAAACCGACTCAGAACGCATTGCTAGGGTACTCAAAGAATTAGACAACGAGGTAAATCGGCAAGCTCAATTTGTTTGTGCAGTAGCGATCGCTCGTCCTGATGGTGCGATCGTATTACAATCTGAAGGTATTTGTCGCGGCGAAATTCTCCACGTGCCTCGTGGTGATAGTGGTTTCGGCTACGATCCAATTTTTTATGTGCAAGAGTTGCAATTAACTTTTGCTGAAATGACACGGGAGTTGAAGAGGTCAATTAGCCATCGAGGCAAGGCTTTTACAGCTTTACTTCCGCAATTAGAGAGAGTTAAGAGACGCGATTAATCGCGTCTGTACAAAAGTTAAGAGTAGAGACGCGATTAATCGCGTCTGTTAGGAGTTATGAATTCTGCTAAATCTTCATTCATTAGTCTTGACTCATAACTCTTAACTCTTAACTCATAACTTTTTTAAACTGCTTCTGTGTTCTTTTCGCCAGTGCGAATCCGAATCACTTGCTCAACAGGCGAGATGAAAATTTTACCATCGCCGATTTCACCAGTGCGGGCAGCAGCAATAATTTTGTCTACCACCATATCAACTTGATTGTCGTCAACGACGATTTCCACTTTGAGTTTTTGGAGGAACTCAACGGTGTACTCAGAACCACGATACCGTTCAGTTTGACCTTTTTGCCGTCCGAACCCCCGGACTTCAGAAACAGTCATGCCAACAATACCAGCGTTAACTAAAGCAATTTTCACCTCATCTAGCTTAAATGGGCGGATAATAGCTTCGACTTTTTTCATCTTCTTGACTCCTGACTTCTACTAGCTTCGTTTATATATCTAACCAGATCCGCTGTCCGAAGCTGTAACTAGCAGTGCTTTTCCTAAAAAATATGTAATAATTACAACTTTTTTAAAATGTAGGTGCTTTACTTGAGGGTTTATGACATAACAAGCGGCAAGGATTTATTAATTGGATAATCTTTGAGGTTCTAACATCAAGAAGTTGCTGTCAATTTAGCATTTTATGTAGCTTTTATAACCTAAAAATAGATTGTTTCCACCATTTAGCAGATTTGTTCAGATATTTAGAGAGCGATCGCAGCCAAATTGCATACTAGCCCGAAAGCCTGCTACTGCTGACTGTGGGAATGTCAACTAACGTTTCTGATGTTCAAACAAGGGACGCACAACGAAATATCCAGCACTAAAGGCAGTCAGCATGATTAACAAGATGGTAATAATTAACCACCAGCCATTGAGTCCCTTGACATCTGGCTCAGTAGTGGAATAATAACTGACTTGCTGCTCTTCTATAAAAATTGGTTCTGATATCGGAAAGTTCATTTCCATTACAGGTGCAGAAAAGTCTTGGTGGCGGCTTTTTTTAGCTGGTTGTTTGGACACAACAGATGGACGCGAACGAGAAACCTGCTGAGGTGAACGCGCTTGTGTTACTGGCTGTTTAGCAGTACTTTTAACATCACCAGAAGCTTGGTTAGCTTGGGGATAATTAGCTGTAGCATGGGAATCGACAAAATTTTGCAAACGAGAAAAAGACTCAACGACTTTGGTAATTTCTTGGCGTAATAGTTGATTTTCTTGTACTAGTTGCTGATTTTGGGTGGTGAGTGCATTTAGCCTCGCCTGTGCTGCTTGCAACTCTGTTGACAATTCCCTGTATACAGATAGTGGTACAGAGGGAGGATAGGCTTGAGTAGTCGGTGTTGGCGAATTTCTGTGAACAGAACCTATGGTTGTTCGCATCGGGGGCTTGGTATTAAAAATCAAAGTAATTAGATCGTACAGAGATGCTAACAGAGATAGTCACCCCTGAAACTATGCCCAAGAATAATAGAAAAATACCGAAAGGGCAAAGATTTTTTATTTGGGCATTGAAGATGAGGTACTGAGAAAACTTTTCTTTAGTCCCTATCCCGAATGCCCAGTCTCCAATCTCTAATCCCTAGTCTCTAGTCCCTAGTCCCCACAATGGGAAGAAGTGTCCCACAGGGCCTTGTCCTTCGCCAATATCTAGGGCGTAAGTGAGTGCGGTAGTCACATATTCCTTTGCCTGTTGCACTGCCTGCCACAAATCTTTTCCTTTAGCTAGATTAGCAGCGATCGCAGCCGATAGCGTACAACCAGTACCGTGGGTATTTTTTGTCTCTACTTGCTGGCAAGTCAAAACTTCTAACTTGTCCCCATCAAACCAGATATCAACGCCACGCAAATCCCCCTGCATACCTCCGCCTTTGACTAAAACAACCTTTGTCTTTAAAGTCTTGTAAATAATTTCCGCAGCAGCTTGCATATCCTCTAAAGAATTAATTTGTAAACCGCTCAAAATCTGGGCTTCATAGCGATTGGGCGTGATCATAACCGCTTTCGGAATCAAGGCATGGCATAAAGTCTTTACAGCATCATCATCAATCAATTGTGCTCCCGTGCGTGACACCATTACTGGATCGACTACTAAATTATTGATTTGTAAAGCTTCTACTTGCTGGGCAACAGCAAAAATAATTTCCTGATTGAGCAACATTCCAGTTTTAGCAGCTTGTACGCCAATATCCTCAACTACTGCCTGAATTTGCGCTACAACAGCCTCTGTTGGCATAGCATCGACCCTCTTCACTCCTAGAGTGTTTTGTGCCGTGACGCAGGTTATAGCACTAGTACCGTGGACACAGTGAAAAGCAAAGGTACGTAAATCAGCTTGAATTCCTGCACCACCACCGCTATCTGAACCAGCAATGGTTAAAGCAACAGGTATTCTGGAGTTTATTTCAGCGTTCATATTATGAAGATTAAGTAAGTTGGTGTCATCAAACCAAACTATCTCAAAGATTGATGAACTAGGCTAAAATCCTTTTTCTTCCTGCGCGCCACCACAACCTGACTTTAGAGTTCTGAATTATTTAGAGAAACTTCATCAAATCCTTGCACAAAGCGCTTTTTATGCTCATATCATTCTGGAAATTAATAGAACTCCAGCAGACATATCCATAATTTTTTGCATTTTGTTGTAAAAAAACTTACCAGGTTCCGGGCTTTTACTGATATCAAGTGCTATTTGTAAAGGTTAGTTTTAACTAAGTTCACAACGCTCAGTTACACCGCTTAAAACAGGTTCAACTAAGTTGTTACATTAGTCCCCTTAAGTTAAAGGGTCAACCTAACTAAAGTTTCAACCAATTTAACTTCGATCGCTTTAACTTTAAGTCCCCAGTTATCAGCTAAGGGTGAATTTTACCATGCAGATTTGGCAACCTTCTGACCTAAAACAACGCATAAAGTTCAGAGGAATTACTATGCCAAATCCGATCGTTTTATTGAAAAAAACAGATGCTAAAGCTGGTTTACAAAGAGCAGCAATGTCTACGATGGGCTACGCCTACGCAGTGGCTAAAGATAAAGTCTGGAGTAGAAGTATCTACGCGCTAATCGTCCAATTAATCTCAACAAAACTCTGACGATTGACGGTATTGATATTCCTGATTTAACCATTAACGGTTGACAGGATAAAAAATTTTCAGTTTGACAACAGTGTTTCTATAATCGACGCGATTTTAAGTCGCGATCGGATAACTGTGACTGTCCTTAACAGTTCAGATAGATGGCTCATTCAAATAACTACTTAGCAACTGAAGAAAGTTGCTGAGATTGTACTACCAATTTCCCTTACACATATTCGGAGTAAACAGATGGCTGGCAATACATATTACGTTTCTGCAACAGGCAGTGATAGAAATAATGGCTTAGACGAAGAATCTGCATTTCTCAGCTTGGGTAGAGCCGTATATGAGATGAAAGCAGGCGACACCCTCTATGTGATGAATGGAAATTATCAAATGAAAGGGATTACGCTTTTTAACTTGAATGGCTCACCAGATAACTGGACAACAATAAAAGCTTATCCAGGGGCTACGCCGACGATCACAACAACGGGAAGTGGCATTAATATATTGAGTTCATCCTACGTGCGGATTGAAGGACTTAATATAAAAGGCAATCGGGAAAACATCACTCTCGAATATGCCTTGCAAGAGAAGAATAACCTGAATAACCCCTTGACCAATAGTAATGGTATTGCTGTTAATGCATGGAAAAACGTTGATGGTGAAGGTGGTACTAATCCCCATCATATTGTCATCACTGGTAACACAATCCGTAACTTTCCAGGTGGAGGTATAGCATTCAGTAATTCAGACTATATAACTGTTGAGAAAAACATTGTGTCTGGAAATGCTTGGTATTCACCTCACGGCAATCAGGGAATAACCTCTCTCAACAGTTTTAATTTTGATAACAATACCACTGACTACAGAATGATTTTGCGAGACAACATTGTCTACGATAACCAAAGTTTAGTTCCGTGGAAAAATGGAGGCGTTGACAAAATCACTGAGGGACATGGGATTATGCTTGATACTACCGATATCAGCAAAGATAATGTGCCCTATACAGGTAAAGCATTAATTGCAAATAACATTACTTACAACAATGGAGGTGCAGGCATTAATGTTTTCAAAGCTACCAATGTTGATGTTATCAACAACACAGCTTACAAGAATGCCCAAGTTCTTACAGATTCTGGAGAGATTAGTGTTACTTACTCGGAAAATGTACGTGCCTACAACAACATTTTGTATGCAAACGACAATCAATATGCTAACAGAATTAAGTACGACACAAATGTAATTTTCGATCGCAATCTTGTTTATAACTCGAACCTATTCCAAGCTTCAGATAATTTAAACGCTACAGGGTTACAGAATCTTTTGGGTCAAGATCCTCAATTCGTTGATGCAGACAAAGGGAATTTTGCACTCAAACCTGGAAGTGTTGCGATCGATGGTGGTTCCAATGCCTTCAATAGCATCACTAAGAAGACTCCTCAGGATGGTGATGGTAATGGCAGTACAGTCATTGATATTGGTGCATACGAAGCTCCCCGCAACTCCACCAAAACCCCAGAAATTCAAGTTCTCAATGGCAATGTTGACATTATAGATGGCAACACCGCTATTAACTTTGGTGAGACTCTTGTTGGTGAACCCTTGACTAAAACCTTTACTATCAAGAATACCGGTATAGCTGCACTCAACCTAAGTAATCTTAAACTTCCCGACGGATTTAGTTTGGTTGGAACTCTTCCAACGAGCGTGGCTGTTAATGCTTCCACCACCCTATCGGTGGCACTCAACCCCACTACAACCGGCGTCTATAGTGGCAGCCTCAGTTTAAACAACAACGATATTAATGAAAGCCACTTTGACTTTGCCATTAGTGGCACAGTTAATGCTCCAGAAATTCAAGTTCTCGATGGCAATGTTAACATTACAGATGGCAACACCACTGCCATTAACTTTGGTGAAACGACTGTTGGTGACAGCTTAACCAAAACCTTTACCATCAAGAACACCGATACAGGCATACTCAAGCTGAGTAATCTGAAACTTCCAGACGGATTTAGTTTGGTCGGAACTCTTCCAACGAGCGTGGCTGGTAATGCTTCTACTACCATATTGGTAGCACTCAACCCCACTACAGCCGGTACTTATAGTGGCAACTTGAGTTTAAACAATAACGATAGTAATGAAAGCCCCTTTAACTTTGCTATTAGTGGCACAGTTAGACCTGCTCCTGCCCCGGAAATTCAAGTTCTCAATGGTACCAACTCCAATGACACCTTTGTTATCCAACGAGGTGATGGCAATTACAGCATCACCAACTTTGGTGGTGTAGGTACTGGCTCAAATCCTCCGGCTACGGTCATTGCCAAGATAGATACCTTACAATTTATTGGGACTGAATTGACTGCGAGAAATCTGCAATTAACTCAAAATGGCAGCAATTTAGAAGTCAGCTTTGGAAATGTGGCTAATACTAAAGTCACTCTGCAAAACTTTAAGTTAGAAAACCTAGACAACTTAGCCGCATCGACAACAAGACCTGCCATTGGCAATATCATCTTTGACGGAGAAGACAGTGTTACCAAAAGCTTTGATGTGATTAATGCCAACTCCACTCAAACATATATTTCTACAACAAACACTGTCACTTTCCTCAATGACTTGAACAATAACATCAGCGGTTTTTACGCTTCCAACGATGTGATTAATGGTCAAGGGGGTAATGATACCATCGATGGCAGTGGTGGTGACGACCTACTGCGGGGTGGTACTGGCAACGATCTTCTCATTGGTGGACAAGGCAATGATACTCTTGTGGGTGGCATCGGTGCTGACTCTTTCCTCTACAACACCAATTCCATCTTTAATAGTGCGGTTGTGGGTATTGATACTATCGCTGACTTCAATCGCTCTCAAGGTGATAAGATTGTCCTCGATAAGACTACCTTTACTGCTATTACTTCTGTTGGGGGAACGGGTTTTAGTAACGCTAGTGATTTTCAAATCAGCAGTTCAGGGGCACTTAGCAATGCTGTAATTGTCTACGACCGTATGACTGGGCAGTTATTTTACAATCAAAATGGCAGTGCTGCTGGTTTCGGCAGTGGTGGTCAATTTGCACAACTTACTGGTGCGCCCTATGTTACTGCCTCTGACTTTATCATTCAAGCATAGTTAGTAGTTCGCTTTCGTAACTTGGCTCTTTTAAGGGCAAGGGGGAAAGGGAAAAGATGTTTACTCCTTTAACCTTTCCCCTTTTCCCAGCCTTCACCTAACAATTATTGAATTTATGGAGATGTTTAATAAATGGTAGTCAAGTAAAAGCCATTCCAAAAAACATCTTTCCAATAAAAATGTCGTTGTCCATGAATAATATCATCACTAGCGATCTAACTTTTTGACCAGAAATAGCCGTATTATTTGGAACTTATAGTTGTAATATAACTACTGCTATGGTTGCGATCGCAACTCTTGTAATAGCCCCTGCAAAAACTTTCCCCATTCTGCTGCCAAAGGGATTTCTGTAAACGGAACCCGCACTGAGTTAGCAGATTCGGAAAATAGAAATTCTAATTCTATGGAACGACCTTTCTCCGGTGGATTGTTTACATCTACTAATTTTTTATCTACTAAAACCTGGATTTGTTTGATATCAAGCAAGGAGAATGTTTCTAGTTTAATCGGCCCTTGAGGCGTGGGTTTTCCCCAAGTTATATTATTGCCTTTTTGAGCCAATACAGCATAAATATCATATTTAGCCCGTTCAAATTGCTCTGCCCAAGTGCGATAGGCTTCGACTTTTTGATACTCCTTCGAGCCTTGCCAAGCTAACCAGAAAAACATTACTAACAGAGGCAACCACAAAAGACCACGTTCCATTGTTAAAAAAATCCTGATTCCTGAATAAAACTTGTAACTAAAAGTGCAAAATCTACCAACAAGTGATGCAAATAAGTTATGGTATGAGCAAACTGGCAAAAAGCGGTGATGAGTTAATATGAGAAAGCTTATATTATGGTGCTTGTTTGTCATTGGGCTGGGATCTGCCATATTTGGTTTCCTGAATTTTCAGGGATTGGCAGCTAAAGGAGAGTTTGAGACGATTTTGCTTGATTTTCGGGAAGATATTCCATCACTTGTAGTGGAACAGGATTTGCAAGCGATCGCCAAACAATACAACGTTACACCCCAATTAGACAACAAGTTTTCCAAAAAAGATAATGTGTATATTATCAAGGGCGATCGCCAACGGCTCCAAGAACTGAAAAAATCTCAGTTTGCCCAAGCGACAGAATTCATTGAACCAAACTATATCTACAACAAGATTCCACAACCAGGTAAAACCGCTTGGCTAGGTGAATTTTTAACACCCCAAGAAGATGAAGAAGCAAGTCCTTCATTAACTGGCCCTAATGACCAATATTACAGCAAGCAATGGAACTTGCACAAAATCGGTGTTGAAGGCGCATGGAGTCAAACCAAAGGCAGTGGCATCACAGTTGCAGTTATTGACACTGGAATTACCAAGGTTCGCGACTTGTATGAGACAAAATTCGTCAAGGGCTATGATTTTGTTAACGACCGAGAAGAAGCCACAGACGATAATGGTCACGGTACCCATGTTGCCGGAACTATTGCTCAAGCCACAAATAATAAATATGGCGTCGCTGGAATTGCCTACGAAGCCAGTCTGATGCCCCTGAAGGTACTCAGTTCTTATGGCGGTGGTACCGTTGCCGATATTGCCGAAGCGATTAAATTTGCTGCTGATAAAGGCGCAGATGTAATTAATATGAGCTTGGGTGGTGGCGGTGAAAGCCAGTTGATGAAACAAGCGATCGAGTATGCTCATCGAAAAGGTGTTGTTATTATTGCCGCAGCCGGAAATGAAAACGCCAATGGAGCAAGCTATCCAGCTCGCTATCCCTACGTCATCGGCGTTTCGGCAATTGGCCCAGATGGCGAAAGAGCGCCCTATTCTAACTTTGGTGCAGGAGTAGATATCTCTGCTCCTGGTGGTAGTGAAGCTGGTAAAATTCTCCAAGAAACCATCGATGAAAAAGGCGAAGGCGTATTTCTCGGCTTCCAAGGTACAAGCATGGCTTCTCCCCACGTTGCTGGTGTTGCGGCATTAATCAAAGCTGCTGGCATCAAAGAACCAGATGAAGTTTTAAAAGTCCTCAAACAGTCGGCGCGAGTTATTCAGGATGATGGTTTGAACTATTATGGCGCTGGACAACTCAATGCAGAAGCAGCAGTCAAACTAGCCTTTAGCGGACAAATCAGTTTTCCAGATTTCTTTCGGTGGTTAAGGGATAGCGGCTATCTTAACCCCGGCTTTTGGATTGATGGTGGTGCGATCGCACTGTTACCCAAGATTTTAATGGTAGTTGGTTCCTATCTGCTGGCTTGGTTTTTACGTGTTTACTTCCCCTTCACTTGGAGTTGGTCTTTATCCAGTGGATTAATCGCCGGCAGTTCTGGGTTATTCTTCCTCAAGGGAATCTATATTTTTGATCTTCCCCAATGGCCTTTCCGGGTTTTGGGCAGTTCAATTCCCGAATTAGGCAATACTCTCCAGGGAACTGATGCATTAAATCCCCTATTTGCCAGTGTACTGATTCCCATTGTGTTGATGGCATTGCTACTAGGACATCCTAGTTGGAAATGGTTTGCCATTGGTTCAACTTTAGGTGTAGCAGCGTGCTTAACTACAAGTGCGTTTTTCGAGCCGACAGTTTGGGGATTGGGAAGTGGTAACTTAGCACGCCTCTTCCTCATTGCTAATGCCCTAGTCTGTTATGGACTTGTTCGTTTAGCATTGAAAAACGAAGAGAAAATAGCATAAATGGGGAATAGGGAATGGGGCATTGGGCATAGCGCATGGAGAATCAATTTTTTTAACTCCTAACTCCTAATTCCTAACTCCCAATTCCCTACTCTCCTTACTCAGCACTCAGCACTCAGCACTCAGAACTGTTATGAGCATTACACTTACAGGTACAGTCGAACGTCGTGATATTGGTACAGGCGCATGGGCGTTAGTTACAGAAGAGGGCGTTACTTACGAAATCCTCAGAGGGGCTGACAAAGACCTACTCAAAGCCGGACAAAAAGCAAAAGTTAAAGGGCAGGTGCGTGAAGATATCATGACAACTGCCATGATTGGCCCTGCCTTAGAGGTCAAATCTTTTGAGGTAATTAGTTCTGATTAGCTGTGGAATTTAGAACCTCTTGTAGACGGCTTCTAAACTCCCCTTTGGGATGGCCTCCTTTTACTTCACCAACAATCTGAAATTCCCCCTCTGGAGAATTGCAGAGGATGTAAGTAGGCCATCCCATTTCTGATTTATCGGGATATTGAGTCAATAAAATCTTGCGATACTTGCGGTAAGCAGTCGTATCTTGCATTTTTACATCGATAAACTCTAAACCCAGTTCTTCAGCCACCTTTTTGTCATAAAAAGACATTTTGTGGCAGATGCCGCACTCTTCTGAAGAGAACTTAATTACAGCTAAACTCATGGGTTGGCTACTCTTTGATTGTAAACAAAGTTTTTTAGCATAATGCCATGAAATATTACCATATAGCTGGTCATTAGTGTCAATCTCAGGCTAAAACCCCGATCTAGTATTTTTATCCTTTTTCCTTAATAGTAGTTGTCAAGTTTAAATTAATGGGTTATCGGTAACAAACCAGTGCCGTGTCTACGACGGGCTACACCTACGCCAAAATATCAAGTTGGATGTGTTTATCAGTCCAAATCTATTCACGATCGGGATTTAAGCTTGTATTTAACAATATCCAAATCTCGATTTTTGAAAAAATAAGGTGCGTTAGCTGTCTTTGTAACGCACCATCTATTAGCAATTGCAGATTAATAAATCCACATTCCTTATTCTTCTGGCTCTAAATCGACTTCTTCCTCTTCATCTTCGTCACTAGCTTTAGCGACAGAGTTAGCAGAAACAACAGCGCCTTTATCTAGCTTTTCACGCACTAGTTTCTTGATTTCTTCAGCAAATTCAGGCTTTTCTTCTAGATACTTAATGGCGTTATCTCGTCCTTGGGAGATATTATCGCCGTTGTAACTATACCAAGCTCCTTTGCGGACAATAATGCCAGTTTCTTCTGCTAAGTCAACAAGACAACCCAAGGTAGAAATACCTTTACCAAAAATAATGTCAAATTCCGCTATTCTAAAAGGCGGCGCTACTTTATTTTTGGCGACTTTGACTTTTACACGATTACCAAATTCATCTGTACCTTTTTTCAAGGTTTGAATTCGGCGAATGTCCAAGCGCACCGAAGCGTAAAACTTCAATGCGTTACCACCAGTTGTGGTTTCTGGGCTACCGTAAGTAACACCAATTTTTTGTCGCAACTGGTTGATGAAAATTACTGTACAACCAGATTTACCAATGTTTCCAGTAATCTTACGTAGGGCTTGGCTCATTAACCGCGCTTGCAGGCCAACGTGAGCATCACCCATATCGCCTTCAATTTCAGCACGGGGAACCAATGCTGCTACTGAGTCTATAACTACAATATCAACCGCAGCAGAGCGAACAAGTTGATCGACAATTTCTAAAGCTGATTCGCCCGTGTCAGGTTGGGAAATCAACAAATTGTCAATATCTACACCCAATGCCGCAGCATAAGTAGGGTCTAGGGCGTGTTCAGCATCAACAAAGGCAGCAATACCGCCATTTCTTTGCACTTCGGCGAGCGCGTGTAGCGCTACTGTAGTTTTACCAGAACTTTCCGGCCCATAAATTTCAATTACCCGCCCCTTGGGTAAACCACCACCCAATGCTAAATCTAGGGTAAGCGCTCCACTGGAAATCGTTTCCACCCGCATCCGGGTAGCATCGCCCAAGCGCATGATTGCTCCTTTACCAAAGCTGCGCTCAATCTGGTTGAGCACCATAGTCAGTGCTTTTTGCTTGCCAGAAGTATCGGTGTTGATAGCCATTCCTGCCTCTAATGCCTCTTAATATATGTTTTTAAGGAGTGTTGGTGTCGGAGTTTGAGTAGAACAGATATACTATTTTAACCAGAAAATTCTGGAATAGGACTTCTCAAATCAAAAAAGGGGTGTGACAAGATCGTAACTCGATCGCTACCAAATTAGGGTAGCTCTGCACAATGATACCAACTTACATTCAGACATAGCTTCTTTTTGGCTGGGTAAGCAAGGGTTTTCAAAGAAAAGATACTTAACAACACTGTCAGTAGAGCTAGACTCGTGAGCATTTGCGGGGGTTGCTAAATTAGGAGCGATCGCTATGGCAATCATCATATCATCTACAGCGACTTCATCGGGTAAGGCGAAGATGTTGACGCTTTCCAGGTAATAATCATGGGATTTTCAAAGCTTTGAGGGTGACTTCCACGCGCAAGATGTTGTCTGTAATTTTGGCTTGTACTTGAGTGTGCTTAGGGGGTGAGGCGATTTACTGTTAGTTAGAGGTTTGAACAAGCTACTGAGTTGGGGTTATATTGTTTGTGTCAACTAACCTCATATTATTGTTTTTTGTCTTTAATCTAAATATATTTACTTAAAAAATGCTCAGTTTTAGTTTTGTGTTCACTTAAATTTCCAATGATTGAGCAAGTGATGAATTCACGGGGAATTATTGCTTTTTGCTGGAAGATAGACTGAAATTTTCAGTCTGGTAATTTTATAGATATCAGTTGAATAAGAGTAAGAGTTAGATTGCCTTTTAGCTTTGTAATATTGGCACTATAAACCAACAGTAAACGTCACATAACTTTGATATTTTTTATAATGAAAGAATTATTTAGTGGTTATTACAGGCCAAGTGAAATAGATTTTCAAAAAATTTGGCAATCAGCAACTTTTGTGCTAGATGCCAATATTCTACTTAATATGTATCGATATCCTGAAGAAGCACGGAGACAGCTTTTTACTGTTCTACAAAGTATAGCACCTCGTCTTTGGGTTCCATATCAAGCTGCACTTGAATTTCAAAGAAACCGCCTTACTGTTATTGCTGAACAAAAGAAACGTTTTTCAGATGTTCGTAAAGTTCTAGACAGTTCTAGAGCCGCAATGATCTCTGAACTAGAAAAATTACAGTTAAAGAAGCGACACTCATCTATTCAAGCTGATGAACTTGTTTCAGCCCTTGATCAACAAATCACTGATTTTCTAGCCAATTTAGACCAGCTTGAAGCTACTCAGCTATCAGTAACAGATAGCGATCCAATTAGAGAACAACTTGATCAATTACTAAAAGAAAAAGTCGGTGAATCTTTTTCTCAAGAAGAAATTACCAAGATATATCAAGAAGGAGAAATTAGATTTAAGAGTGATATACCACCAGGATATAAAGACCAGAAGAAAGAAACTGATAGCAAAAGCGATATTTTTTCCTACGGTGGTGTAATTTATCAACGTAAGTATGGAGATTTAGTACTTTGGAAGCAAATAATTAATAAAGCATCACAAGATTCTATTCAATCAATAGTATTTCTTACTGATGATGAAAAAGAAGATTGGTGGTGGATAACTGATTCTCAAGGTAAAAATAAGATTGGCCCACGTCCTGAATTAGTTAATGAAATTTCAAGAGAGGCTGGTACTAAGCTCTTTTATATGTATAATTCAGAACAATTTCTAAAGTATTCTAAAGAATTCTTAAATACCAATGTTACTGATGAATCAATATCCCAAGTTCGTGAAGTTGTTAGAGCATCTTTAGAGGGACGTTTAGCTTTTAGGCAATTAGAGCTTGTTGCGGCAAAATCTGTACTTATATGGCTTCAAAAACGTTATGCTAACTTTAGTATCCTGGAAAACAAACGAGGTTTTCCAGATTATATAGTTCGTGATTCAGAATCAGAAAGAAATTTGGGATTTGAAATCAAAATATTTCGCGATCCACTTACTGTTCGATCCATTTTACGAGATCAGAAATATCGTGGTTATTATGAAACTAAAGAAGGTTCACTTGATGAAATAACCTTTGTATTCGTAATGCAGGATGAAGAAGTAGCACACCAAACTATCCAAATATTAGAAAAAAATAATAGTCAATTGCCACCATGCGTGAATCTTATTATTGGAGTAGCTAACTTAGAAAATGAAGATGATTCAACAGCAGAATTTTATCTATTAGCAGAGTTTAATAGAGATGCATTATAGCTATTAAAATGTGGTGCATTACTAACAATAATCACAGTCTGTCTATCTCTTGTAATTTTTTGATATATTTTTCAAAATCATCTACCACCATAGTGAACCGGAATTTGACGTTTTGCAAGTAGATACTGAAATGCAATGCGGTTCATCTCTACCAAACGACTGGCTTGAGCGAAGGTGAGTTTTTCTTTCCCAAGAAGCATAGCGGCAATTTCTTTTTTCAGTTCAATCTCAGCTATGCGGGTTGCAGCTAAAATTTGATCATAAATAACGATGTTCATTGCTGAATTCTTCTCTACATAACTATTTTATTTACATAAACGAGCAGCAAGTTCTGTTAAGCCAAAATTGAGATGAGAATAGTCATTTGTTAAAATATAATCAAAATGTCTAAAATAGTCAAAATCACTTTGCAGACCTATACTCTCACAGATGCTCGTAACAAACACGGTGAGGTTTTGATAAGGCTTCTACTGAGCCAGTTCTACTAACCAAGCAATCACGGCCTAGCCATGTGATCATCTCAGCAGAGAGCTACCAAAAATTAATTAATCGGCTGGAAGAATTAGAGGATATGGTTTTCGGTCAAGCTGCTGAAGTTGCTCTGAGTCAATCCAAAATCATTGGTACAGAGGCTTTTACATCTCGACTAGAGCATTTAGCTAATGGCGAAACTTGATGGCACTTCATATATCACCATTGTTGCTATAAACGCCAGTTATCTAGCTTTAGTGAATAATTTAAATCTTGAATTCTTTGATAATGAGATAAATTACCCGTAACTAAAGTTAGATTATGACTGATGGCAATTGCAGCAATCATACAATCAGGATAACCAATTCTTTTTCCGGTTGTCTCTAAATCAGCGTAAATTTTCCCTGCTAATACAGCTTCTGTCAAGTCAAAGGATAATATTTCCTGTGAAGCCAGTATAGTTAAAAATTGCTGAAGACGTTTTTCTTGCTTACGTTTTTGCCAACCTTCTACAATTTCCATGACCGTAATTGCAGAAATTGTATATTTATTAAATTGGCTTAAGTAACTATTGGCTTTGAAAATAATACGAGGATTTACTCGTTTAATAATTTCTGAAAGAATATCCGTATCAAGTAGAGATTTTTCTACTTCATTCATCTGTTCCAGTATATCCTCTTTTTTCCATCGCCTCAGCAACAATTTCATCAACAATTTCTGGAACATCAGCATATAATCCCATTAAAGGATCGTTTTTCTCCTGGACTTCTGCTAAACGTTCAATTACATGACTAATCAATTCTGATAGAGTTGATTGATTGACTATTGCCAGAGTTTTTGCTCGTTCAAAGGTGAGTCTGTCTAGTTCAAGTTCTATTTTTTCCATTATGGTTTTAAACTCTGTTTAGTGATTAATTTAAGTCTAATAGGTTTTTTGGATATTTTCAGTTTGGTTATTCAACAAAATAGCTATCAATTAACGTTATTTGCTAAGATTTGATTAGGCTTTTGCTTTCGTATATCTTTGATGACTCTCGACTTTCCCGACTCTCTGATTCTTGATACAGCGCTTTCAGTTTCTGGATTAACTGACTATATCCGTTTGCTGTTAGAGCAAGATGAACAATTGCGGCAAGTTTGGGTAACTGGCGAAGTTTCCAGTGCTAACAACCATCGCAGTGGGTTGTTTTTTACGCTGCAAGATCCCGATCGCACTGCCGGAATTAAGTGTGTAGTATGGAATAGCCAATTGCCAAAACTCGCCCAAATGCCTATTCCTGGCGAACAGATAATCATTTTGGGCAGTATTCGCGTCTATCCGCAACGGGGAGAGTATCAGTTATCAGTTTGGCAAACTCTACCTGTTGGTGTTGGTTTACAGGCACTGCGCTATCAACAACTCAAAAATCGCTTGCTGGCTGAGGGATTATTCGACGCGCAAAGAAAGCGATCGCTCCCCATTCATCCCCAAACGATCGCTGTCGTCACTTCACCAACGGCTGCTGCTTGGGGTGATATTCAAAAAACCTTGAAGCAAAGGTATCCAGGTTTACACGTTTTATTTTCTCCCGCGACCGTACAAGGTGAGCAAGCACCAGAATCTATTGTCAAAGCAATTGAGCGTGTGGAAAGAGATGGACGCGCCGAAGTGCTAATTTTGTCGCGGGGTGGTGGCGCGGTGGAAGAATTAGCTTGCTTTAATGATGAACGAGTGGTGCGATCGCTTGCTAGTTGTTCTATTCCTGTAATTACAGGGATCGGACATCAACGAGATGAATCTTTAGCAGATTTAGTTGCAGATGTATGTGTGCATACACCGACTGCGGCAGCGGAAATGGTTGTACCAGCACTTTCAGAGTTATATACTGAGCATCGGCAGCGAGTTGTCGCTTTACATGAGGCGGTGCATGACTTTAAAGAAAATGCTGAGAATAAACTGCAAGTATTACGTAATCGTTTGCGACGTTTGCGCTTAGATCGGCAAGTGCAGCAGGAAGTGGAAAAGCTTGCTTGGAAACGTCAGCATTTGGTGCAAATTACCACGGGGCGATCGCAGCAAGCAACGCAGCATCTAGAATTATTACGGCAAAAGTTGGCTAGTCTTGACCCGAAAGCGGTGTTGCAGCGTGGTTATGCGGTGGTGAGAAGCGAAGATGGAGCGATCGCTCGTTCGGCAGCAGAGTTGGCTGTGGGGCAAGAGTTAATGATTCAATTGGGGCAAGGTGAGGTTAAAGTGAAGGTTATGGAAGTGAACGAACCGCAGAGGCGCAGAGGACGCAGAGAGATTAATGGTTAAACGTAAGGGTGCTTCTAGTTCTGAGGAAGGTTGGAATTATGAGGCGAAGGTTGCTGAGATAGAGGGAATTATTACTCGCATTGAGGCGGGTGAATTGGAATTGGAAGCTGTGTTTGACCAATTTGCAACTGCTGTGGAGTATTTGCGTCAGTGCGAAGGTTTTTTGCAGCAGCGACAACAGCAGGTAGATTTGTTGATTGAAACATTAAGCCAAGAGTAGATGCCGGAGACTCCAGTTTGAGTCTAGGCTAGTAGTGTGAATATAGAAGTTTGCTTTTTAAGTCAGGACTCAAAATCTCAAATATAAAGCAATACAGTTCAGATAAGCCCAAAACACTTGTAGAGACGGCGATTTATCGCGTCTCGAAAACCAAAAATTGTTGCCACTAGCCCTTAACTGAACCGTATTGAGATATAAAGAGTTTCTGCCTCCTTGAAGCCAGAATTCTAATGAGGAGTTGGATAAACAGAGAATGACTGATAAAATCATTGATTTGACAAACTGCGATCGCGAACCGATCCACATTCCCAGTTTGATCCAGCCTCACGGGGTTTTACTGGTTTTGCAAGATCCCACGCTGGAAATCGTTCAGGTGAGCAGTAATACTCAGCAAGTTATTGGTCGTCAACCTGATGAATTGCTGGGCAAGTCGCTATCAGATTTACTCAATGTCAAGCAGATTAAACTAATTCAACAATGTCTGGCAGAGGATTTTGAGAGCGTTAATCCCCTAAATATAATCATCAAACATCAAAATAAATCAATTCCTTTTGATGGTATTGTCCATCGTTTAAATACTATTATTATTTTGGAATTAGAGCTGAAAAAAGCGAAGGAAAAACTAGGCTTTTTTGACTTTTATCAACAGGTAAGAGGAACCATTACCCGCATTCAAAAAGCACCAACGTTGCTAGAAATGTGCCAGATTGTGGTGACAGAAGTTCGGCGAATCACTAGCTTCGATCGCGTTATGGTCTATCGATTCGATCGCGAAGGAGCAGGCAGGGTGATCGCTGAAGATACCAATCAGGAAATGCCCTATTTGGATTTACACTATCCGCCCTCTGACATTCCCAAGCAAGCCCGACAGCTATACACCTTAAACTGGCTGCGGCTAATTCCAGATGCTAGCTACCAGCCTGTCACCTTAATTCCAGCGAACAATCCTTTAACAAATCAACCGCTCGATCTCAGTTTATCTATATTGCGGAGTGTTTCTCCAATTCATCTAGAGTACCTGCAAAATATGGGCGTGACTGCCTCTATGTCTATTTCTCTGATGCACGAGCAAAAGCTTTGGGGATTGATTGCCTGTCACCATTCGTCACCCAAATATATTTCTTACAATATCCGCACCATCTGCGAGTTCATTGGACAGGTGATGTCTGTGGAACTGGCAAATAAAGAAGCAAGTGAAGATATTGATTACAAAAGTCAATTAAAGTCATTACAAACTCAATTTGTCGAAGGCTTGTCTCAGGCTGAGTATTTCCTGGATGGTATGGTGCAAATGAAATCTCAATTACTCAATCTGATCGGCGCCACAGGAGCGGTGATATGTAATGGCAACCAGTATATTCAAGTGGGTAAAACGCCATCGCAGTCAGAGGTTCACGCCTTACTTGATTGGATTAAACCTCAACTGCATCATAACTTGTTTGAGACGCGATCGCTGACGAAAAATTACCCTGCCGCCTCCTTCTTTAAAGCGATCGCTAGTGGCGTGTTAGCTCTGGAAATTTCCAAAGTTCACCACAATTATATTCTCTGGTTTCGTCCAGAGGTGATTCAAACGGTGAATTGGGGCGGCAACCCCAACAAGCCTGTGGAAGTTTTCTCAGATGGCAGTTTAAGAATGTCTCCTCGCAAATCCTTTGAATTATGGCAAGAAACGGTGCAAGGAGCTGCCCTACCCTGGAAACCCTGTGAAATTGAGGTGGTTACTGAACTGCGAAGCCTGATTGTGGGCGTTGTGTTACAGCAGGCAGACAAACTGGCATCGATGAATTTTGAGTTACAACGGAGTAACGAAGAACTTGATTCTTTTGCCTACGTTGCTTCCCATGACCTCAAAGAACCGCTGCGGGGCATTCACAACTACGCTAACTTCTTAATGGAAGATTATGCAGATGTACTAGATAATGATGGAATTGCCAAACTGCAAACCTTGGTGCGGCTGACGCAGCGAATGGAAGACCTGATCAATTCCCTCCTCCATTTCTCGCGGTTGGGACGCGCCGAACTGGTCAGGCAATCAGTGAATCTGCATGAGTTAGTGCCTCAGGTAATCGCCATTTTGACCATTTCCCGACCGCAGAGCGAAGTTGAGTTTCGCATTCCTCAACCCCTGAAGAGCGTTCAAGCCGATCGCGCTCAGATTAATGAACTGTTCAGCAACCTGATTAGCAACGCTATTAAGTACAATGATAAACCTGAGAAATGGGTCGAAATAGGTTTTATTGAAGGCAATGGGGAAAGCAAAGTTGCTTCTAATTCTGTAACTTTTTACGTTCGTGATAACGGTATTGGCATCCCCCAAGAACATCTCGACAAAATCTTTCAAATCTTCCGCCGCTTACATGGACGGGATGACTTTGGCGGTGGGACTGGCGTAGGGTTAACCATTGCCCGTAAAATTGTGGAACGTCATGGTGGTAGAATTTGGGTGGAATCTACCCCAACTCTTGGTAGTACCTTTTACTTTACCCTGTCGGCGGAGGCAAATACATGACTCAAATTTCAGCCTCCCCGATCCCGGAAAAACCACTACTTTTAATTGTCGAGGATAGCAATGAAGACTTTGAGACACTGCAAAGATTTCTAGGGCGTTCTACCATTGCGATCGCTATTCAGAGGTGTGTGAATGGAGAACAAGCCTTGGCGTTTCTTTATCGCACTGGTAGCTATGTGGAGCGCAAAAGTGCGCCCCGACCCGGCTTGATTATGCTTGACTTGAACCTACCCGGAACCGATGGACGAGAAGTGTTACGCCGGATTAAACATGATGATAACTTGAAGATGATTCCAGTGGTGGTGTTTACTACCTCTAATAATCCCAAAGATATTGAAGTATGTTATCAATATGGTGTCAACAGCTACATCGTTAAACCAATCAATTTTGCTCAACTGAAAAGAGATATTCAGATGCTTGTGGAATATTGGTTTGAAGTGACGACGCTGCCTGATTATCCCAAGGATTAGTCCTAAGTCAGAGATCGCGCATTGTCTTAATTGTTGATGATTGCCAGAAGATTGAGAACTCTATTTGCGGTATTTACTGCGTGACCAAGATTATTCCCATAGCATTTTAGCTCGACTTTATCCACGATTAAGAACTCGGTTTTCTGTATCCGGCAAAAACCCTAACTTTTGAGCAAATAGTTTTTCCAGATTACAGATTAGACCTCTTGCAAAAGTCCCTAACACCCCACCCCCAACCCCTCCCCGCTCTTCGGGAGGGGAGACAAAGCGTAGCTTTGGCGGGGTGGGGTTCTTTCTTATTTTTGATTTATGCAAGAGGTCTATTATCGATGAAGTTAAAAAGTAAAACTACTGTCCCATAAGGGTTGCATTCAAAAATACAGCATTTTGCGATCGCACCTCAGAATGTGGATTATATCTTATATAGGACTCCTATTTGATTTTTGAACAAGACTCAGCACGGTATCCTTTCTTTCCTATTCCCTATTCCCTGTTCCCTGCCCACGCAAGTAAATTCTCCGAATCAAACCGGATTCCTATATATATTACTTATTGAGTATATTTGCAATTGTGATAATGGCGATCGCATTCAGTTTATATATGTCCTGCCATTGGTCTAATATTATGCTGAGTAAAAAATTTATTATTCAGACTGCAAAGTTTAGGGAACTGAGAGAAAGAGGGTTTTAAGACTTTTACATAGATGCAGTCCGACAATAATAACTAAGGGACTTCCAAGAAATAAATTATCCAAATAAACGTAGACGCATACTCCTACAAAGAAGCAAGCTAGCAAGAGCGTCTCCAAGAGTTGCGCCTACTCTACGAGAACGCCAAAGGCGAAGCCGCAGGCTACCACTCCAGACACAGAGAACACAGAAAAAGGAGAAATAAAGAGGGTTTTTTCGTCAGGTTTGGGAAATTTTTTTATTTAGAAATCCCTAATGAATCAGATATAGCAACCGAATTTAAACACGAGAATATTAGAAGATTAAAATTTCCTAATTATAAGCTTTACAGCGATTTTATTTCTCCCAAATGATTTAGGATTGCTATTACGATCTTCATAGAAAATTTGTATTATTGAATGAATATTTATAGATTATTCTGTGGCAAAAGTGATATAAATTTTATAAGTAAGTTAAGAACTAATTTATACATTAAAACTATCAAATAAATTAACGCAAAGCAGATGTAAAGAGCGAATCAATAAATCTATAAAATATGTTAAAATCCTGGTATAATCAGGGTTTTAGCATATTTTGAAAAATGTCAATTTTCTATGCCAACCTGCTGAATGTGGGTTAACATCTACTTGATTAATTAATTCACAATGTCTCAGCAACAGCGCGCTCTCTTAATTGTCGATGATTCCCCAGAAGATCGAGAACTCTATCGGCGGTATTTACTGCGCGATCGCGAATATTCTTACACTATCCTAGAAGCAACGCTGGGACAACAGGGGCTAGAACTTTGGCAGCAACATCAGCCCGATGTAGTATTGCTTGATTATCGATTGCCCGACCTAGACGGACTGGAATTTCTGGCACAATTGCAACCCTCGTCGAGCCAACAGCCTTGCCTACCCGTGATTGTCGTCACTGGACAGGGCAATGAGGCGATCGCAGTTAAGGCAATCAAAGCGGGCGCACAAGATTATCTTGTCAAAGAGCAAATTACCCCAGAAGGGCTGCAAATAGCGGTCAATGGGGCAATTGAAACAGTGCAGCTACGCACCCAACTACAACAGCGGATTGAACGAGAGCGTGTAGTCTCACATATTACCCAGAAAATTCACCAATCGCTAAATCTGGATGAAATTCTTCAGACAACTGTAGCCGAAGTGCGAGAATTTCTGCACACCGATCGCGTCTTGGTTTTTCAGTTAAACCCTGATGGTAATGGGACAGTAGTAGCAGAATCGGTTGGGGAAAAGTGGCGATCGCTGCTTGACTCTACTATGTACGATCCCTGCCTCGCAAAGAACTACCTTGCATGGAATCCATTGGAAACTGTCAGCTACGATACCGTCTTTGTCGAGAATTATATCCAACGCTATCGTCAGGGTTACGTAACGGCAATATTTGATATTCAGCATAGCAGTATCGATCCCTGCCACGTTGAATTGTTGGCTCAGTTTCAAGTGAAAGCTAATCTGGTCGTGCCGATTATTTACGATGACCACTTTTGGGGGTTGCTAATTGCTCATAACTGTGCAAATCCTCGAAAGTGGCAACCCTTAGAGATCGACTTGCTCAAAGAACTGGCGATTCAAGTTGGCATTGCAATTCGCCAAGCGGAACTCTATCAGCAGGCACAAAATGAACTGACCGAGCGCAGACGGGTAGAAGCAGAATTACGGGAGAGTGAAGAACAGCTGCGATTAGCACTATCAGCCTCGCGGATGGGAACGTGGAACTGGAACATCCAAACGGGAAAAATTTCTTGGTCGGATAACCTGGAAGCCTTGTTTGGAATGGAACCAGCAGAATTTGACGGTTCATTCGAAATGTTTGCCGCGCGAGTCCACCCTCAAGATCGCGATCGCGTGCTGACAGCCGTCGAGCTTGCTGTCGCCACCGGAGAAGACTATGACATTGAATTTCGGGTAGTGTATTCCAACGGTAAAATTCGCTGGGCATTAAGCCAGGGTAAGGTGCTCTACGACCAACAGGGGCAACCAATTCAGATGGCCGGTATCGATTTAGATATCACCGAACGCAAACAGTCAGCCGAAACTCTGCGCGAGAGTGAGGAACGTTTTCGGCAGCTTGCAGAAAATATTGATGCGGTGTTCTGGATCAAAGAAGTGTCGTAAAATCGAGTCAGCTATGTTAGTCCTGCATATAAACGACTGTGGGGATTGAACCCGCAAGAATTGTATCAAGAACAACAAATATGGATCGATCGCATCCATCCAGAGGATCGAGAATCTACAGACAGAGCGTTTCATGAAAAAGCTGTCGCCGGGAAATTTGATCAGGAATATCGGATTATTTTACCCAATGGTAATATTCGCTGGGTTCACGATCGCTGCTTTCCCCTGCGAGATGAAACAGGAGAGATTTATCGGTTTGCCGGGATTGCCGAAGACATCAGCGATCGCAAACAGGCAGAGCAAGCTTTGCGAAACAGTGAAGAACGCCTGCAAATGGCACTGGAAGGTTCTGGTGGCGGTCTATGGGATTGGAACATTATTACTAATGAAGATTATTTAAGTTCCAGATGGCTGGAAATGCTCGGATATGAAAAAGGAGAGTTACCGGATGACTTTAGCAGTTGGCAGCGACTAATTCATCCTGACGATAAAGTTTGGGTGATGGAACGGTTGAATGCCCATCTTCAGGACGATTCGGTGTCTTACAAATTTGAATATCGGATCTTAACCAAGTCTGGGGAGTGGAAATGGATTGCCAACCACGGAAAAGTGGTTTTGCGCGATCGACAAGGCAATCCCCTGCGAATGGCAGGCATCCATCATGATGTCACAGATCGCAAACAGGCAGAGCTTGCTTTGCGCCAGAGTGAAGAATTTAAGAACCGCATTTTAGAAAGCAGTACTGACTGCATCAAGGTATTAAGCCTCGATGGGCGGCTGCTGTACATGAATACAGGTGGACTGTGTTTAATGGAAATTGATAACTTAAATTCCTATCTGAATACTGAATGGCTCTGTTTCTGGGAAGGCAGTTATCGGCAGCAGGCAGAGGAGGCACTTGCTGCCGCTAAAACAGGCGAAGTCAGCATTTTTCGCGGATACTGCCCAACTGCAAAAGGCACTCCGAAATGGTGGGAAGTGGTCGTTAGCCCGATCTTGGATGGCTCTGGGCAGCTGGAACGAATCTTGTTGATTTCACGAGACATTACCGATCGCAAAAAGATAGAACTCCTGTTGCAGGAGAGCGAAGCCCGGTTGAAATTGGCGTACAAAGCTACGCAATCGGGATTATGGGACTGGGACATTATCCGCAACAGAGCTCATGTATCTGAAGAGTATATCAATCTGTTTGGGCTTGACCCAACCACAAAGGAAATCACCTATGAACTGTGGTTAAGTATCTTGCACCCAGACGATCGCACCTCAGCCAATGAAACGGTGACTAACACTATCCAGCAACAGCAAGAACACTATGAAGATGATTTCCGCATTATACATCCTGATGGCATTCGCTGGTTAGCGGCTAGAGGTCAGGTTTTCTATGATGTTGCGGGCAATGCGGTACGGATGGTAGGCAACGTCCGAGATATCACCGCTCGCAAACAAGCTGAAATCGAACGCGATCGCCTATTTCAACTAGAACAAGCAGCCAGAGCCGAAGCCGAACGCGCTAATCGAATCAAAGATGAGTTTCTGGCTATTCTCTCCCATGAATTGCGATCGCCTCTCAACCCGATTCTCGGCTGGACAAAACTGCTGCAAACCCGCAAATTTAGTGAAAAGAAAACGGCTGAAGCTTTAGCCACCATCGAACGCAACGCCAAACTACAAACTCAACTGATTGATGACTTGCTTGATGTAGCCAAGATTCTCCGGGGCAAACTCAGCATCGATGCAGCTCCTGTAAATTTGGCATTTGTGATTGAATCTGCGCTCGACACAGTAAATACAGCAGCCCTTTCCAAATCAATTGTGTTGCATTCAGTACTGCCGAATATTGGGCAAGTCTCTGGAGATTCCAACCGCCTTCAACAAATCGTTTGGAATTTACTTTCCAACGCGATCAAGTTTACCCCCAAAGGCGGACGGGTAGAAACCAGATTAGAGCGAGTTGACGATCGGGTACAGATTATCGTCAGTGACACTGGCAAGGGTATTAACCCAGATTTTCTCCCGTATATTTTTGAATCATTCCGTCAAGAAGATGTCTCAATTACTCGCAAGTATGGCGGGTTGGGATTGGGATTAGCGATCGTCCGGCAGTTGGTTGAGGCGCACGGCGGCACCATCACGGCTGATAGTCCAGGTGTTGGCTTGGGAGCCACCTTTAGAGTCCAATTGCCACTGCTGAATGTTGAACCGGAAATCAAGCAGACAGATGAGTTGCCACAACCAGCACTCGAACTCACCGGGATTCGAGTCCTCACAGTTGATGATGACCCCGATGCCCGTGAGCTAATAACAGTATTGCTTGCTGAATACGGCGCGCAAGTCCTGACTGTTGCCTCTGCGACAGAGGTTTTAGCAAACTTAGAATCCTTTCAACCCGATGTTTTAGTCAGTGATATTGGAATGCCCGAAGTCGATGGCTATTCTCTGATTCAACAAATCCGCGCTTTAACTCCCGAAAAAGGGGGAAAGATTCCCGCGATCGCTTTGACTGCTTATGCTAGAGTTGAAGACTATCAACTAGTGATAAGCAGTGGCTATCAACTGCACGTTACCAAGCCCCTCGATCCAGAAGAGTTAGTTCAAGCTGTGGTAGTACTTGCACGCAGTAAACAAAACCATCCCATTTCTCAAAATGATTCGGTTTAACCTTCAATCAACACCTGTGTTTGGATTGACCTTTAAAAGTACTTCTCGAATAATGGCGGAAGACTCCTTGGCAGAGAGTGCCTCCTCTTTGAATCGTGCCGCCAAGGTTTGATTGCGAACCTCCATCCTTGAAGCCATACGATGTGATAAAGAAGCTTTCTCTTCCAATGCCCTCAAAGCGATCCATAGTGCATCTTCCACCTTATCATACTGCGTGGCCAGCAAAGTTTCTGCTGAATAAGCATGACCCGTGCGGCAGCGGAAGCGCAACAAATTTCCCTCTTCGAGTTCCCAGAGGATACCGCCGCAGTCAGGACAGCCAAAGGTTGATGGTTTACCAGGTCGATTGCTTTCGTTTTCTACTGCTTCCAAATTCAATTGCACTATTTCAGTTTCAAACTCTATCTCGCTAGGTACTGGGTTTTCCGGTTGTACTTTCATTGGTGTATTAACTAGAGCTACTAAAGTAGAAGGAATATCTGAAAGTGGCAGAATATGGTCAATATCCTCTACGTTCTCGATCGCATTACGTGGCATATCAGGATACAAAGCATCGTCAGGATTTTGGACAATTGCCACACCGCGCCGCATTTTTACAGCCATTAGTCCCGCCGTGCCGTCGTCAAGCAGACCTGTTAGTAGCACAGCAATCACTCGCTGCCCATAAGTTCGCGCTGCACTGCGAAACAATGGATCGATAGCAGGACGACAACGGTTTTCTTTTGCACCCCGCGTCAAACGCAAATATCCTTTTTCTACCAGTAAATGGTAGTCAGGCAAAGCGACATAAATCGAACCACGAACAATAGCTTCGCCGTCCTGAGCGTGAGACACTGGCAAGTTGCCAGCACGACTTAATATTTCTGGCAGAAAACTCTTGCTGTGACTGGATACATGAAGGACTATAATTACAGCAGCATTGAGATCGGGCGGCAAATGCTTGACTAGATAAGTCAGCGCCTCAACTCCACCTGCTGATGTTCCAACGACGATAATATTCTGTTCAAGCATTAATGTAACAATTTGACTAGTATAGCAGCGTGGGCAACAAAAGCACATATACCGCCAGTCTTAACATTAACGCAGCCAAAGAATTTGCTCACCTAGCTTTGAGAGGATTATATTCTTTTTTGAGGAATAGGATTTTAGCTCGACTTTATCCAAAATTAAGAACTCGGCTTTCCTTATCCGGCAAAAACCCTGGCTTTTTGGCAAATACTTTTTCCATGTCACTGATTTCCGGTCAAGTCCAAAAACTAAAACTATCGTCCCTCAATGGTTTCAGTGTCAGGTTTTGGGTTTCATAAAAATGGATAAAGTCGAGTTAAGAATCCTTGATTTTTTTAGTTGAACAAAGTTAAACCAACCTATAAATATTTAATTTTTTCAGAATAATAAAAGAGCGCTAACTGGGTACTCAGAAATGCTTTGATTATTTGGGCTTTGGCTAGTTGTCTAGTGGGGAGATTGGTGATTTTAAATTGTATAACTTGAATAGCTGACTTTTCACGTTATGTGGAAAAGCGCACGAAAAACCTAACCCTCTAACCCCCTTCCCGATGCTCTAAGGGTTGAAAATTCAAAGTCTCTCTCCTTTTAGGAGAGAGATTTAGAGAGAGGTTTTCCAGATACCGTGAAAAATCAGCTTAAATAGACGCGATCGCATTTCTAAAAAAATATAAACATTAATAATCCTTAATAGTTAATACTATTAAGGATTGTTAACATGAGCAAAAACTGCTCACAAACCTGATTTTTCCTTAAAAATCATCGAGAAACTGACTAAGGCGACTGATTACGGGGTCAACCTCTTGAGGAGGGGTAGCAACAGTATAAGAAGTATTATTTACTACTTCTAATTGAGTTGGAGACGGAATGAACGAGCGATCGTTGACGATGAGCGCCAGTTGTGCAACTTGTTGAGAAAGTTGCAGTAGATGATGTTCCATCGCCTCCAAACGATTAGATCCCTTGGCAAAAAAACGTTCCTCAAGTCCAGCCACTTGACGTTGCAGTTCACCGATTTGTTGATCGATCGGTGTATTTACTGCCGTTTGTGGAGCAGGTTGTACAGTTTCCGGTACACATAAAGATTGCCACAAGGCTTCTTTACAGAGATCGCTGAAAGTCTTGTCTGGTTGTTTTTCCAAATAACTTTCTACTTGCGCTAACAAGCTTTCATCAGCAAGCTCTGGGTTGAACGTGACGGATTTAACTACCTTTTTTGACCATTGGAACATCAGCTTTATGCCCTAGCAGCGCGATTGGAGGATAATTGTGCCTCTCCATAAATATACTGCCCCAAAGCATTCGCCTGACGGGAAGGTGCTGCTAAATGAGCATTAATCTTTGCTTCTTTGAGCAGACGTTGAACGTCGTCCCAGAAGAACTCACCACCGCCGCCAGTAAGAATCACATCGGTGACGCGTTCTGGCAACCAGGCTAGCACACGGCTACAAATTTCGCGCGAAAACATCTCTGTGAGGTTGGGAAGAAAATCATCTAGGTTGGTGGGCTTGCTAGCGCCTTTAGGACGGTAAAAGCGTTCACCTCTGGGTTTGTTGACAGCGGAAATCAACGCTAGAGATTGACTATCTGCTCCCTCGATTTCGGCGGACACCAATTCATAAAACTTATTCATCCCGAAGTCTTCGCTCTTAGAAGCACCTCTGGCAAAACGGAAGTTATCTACCATCAAAAGATCCACGGTTTGATGACCAATATCGACGATCGCCACCGATATTTTTGTAAAATCGGGACTACCAGGGTTTTTCTTGGGTTGAGCTTCAGACCATAACAGGCTGCCGTAGCCTTCTGGCATGACCCATACCTTACTGACGTTCAGCGACACAGATTCGCCTCGGAAGTTCAACACGTGAGGGCCACCTACTTGGCTAATCAATTGTGCTTTTTCTTTTTCAAATTGCTCTAAGGAAAGAAAAGGCAGACCAAGTACAACTGAGATATCGTCTCTGAGTTTGAAGTAGCCAGCACTTGCTAAAACTTTTACCAGTGCAGCTTCTACCTTAGATTGTCCGACTCCTAAATTCGCCCCAAAATCGGCTGCCAGTTGACCAACAGCATATCCATTTCCTTGATACTCCAGCCACAAATCCATTAAGGGGTCAGTAGCTCTGGCTTCAAAAACACCACCGCGTACTTGTTCGATTGACATCTGCTTGACGTTGGCAGGTACGAACACCACACTGCCTGGTTCGCGACTCACACAAGTTTTTGTGGAAGTTCTACCTAAATCAACACTGAGAATGGTTTTCCCAGAACCACCGGCTGGCTTGCTAGTGGGAGGATTATTATTAACAGCATTGATAGGAGTAGATGCTAACGGCTGCCTATTCATGGGTATAGCAGCAGCATTGATAGGGGTAGCGGCGGAAGGTTGGTCTGTCATGAAAGCTCCTAGTTCAAACTTAACTGTAAAAAGTTGTCATGCTCATCTTACAAAAATGCGAGCAACCAGAAATTCTAGGTTGCGTCAAGTGTAGCTAGAAATACGCCAAAAATTAATTCCGGCGATACCTCTGGTAAGCTCTGCCAACGCACATCTAGTATTATTTGGCATAGTGTAGGCGAATTTTGGCCAGATGTAACCCCTGCTTTCACTGCTTTCAAACCAAAAGCGTCCGTGTTTCATCTTCTAGTGCGTCTAGTGCGTCTTAACTGGCGCTTGAATATCCAGAAAACAAATGCTAGAACCAAACCACCAAGCACGATTTTAGATACAGGAGCAAGGTACTTGTCCACAAGTTCATACTGACTACCCAATATGTATCCTGAGTATGTTAACAAACCCACCCAAGCAGCGCTACCTAATGTTGTGTAAACCAAAAATGGTAGCAAAGGCATATTGCTAATACCTGCGGGAACAGAAATCAAGGTGCGGATTCCTGGCACAAGACGACCAATTAATACTGCTGTTCTACCTTGTCGGTCAAACCACTCTTTGGCTTTGGTAATATCTTTACTGGATATAGCCAGCCATTTGCCATACTTGTCAGCCCAAGCTTTCAAACGGATTTCACCCAAAAACTTACCCGGATAGTACCAAATAAGTGCGCCCAATACAGAACCCAAAAGTCCTGCGAAAAATACACCAATAATATTCAGCTTTGCCTCTCCTGGTTGATATGGACTTGCTGTAAATCCAGCTAGTGGCATAATCAATTCTGAAGGAATGGGGGGAAAAAGATTCTCTAAAAACATTAGTAAGGCGATTCCCCAATAGCCAAAATAGTTGATAGTATTAGTTATCCATTCAAGCATTGAGTTAATTCCTGAAATTGCTGGACTAGTCTTGTTGCTAAATTCAGCTTTAGCTTTTTTAAAGGGTAATTATTCTCGCTTGCTACAGTCAAGGGAATTGGGCTGCACTAAAAATTGCCATCATAACTGAAAAATAGAGTCAGACAAGTAGAAGCTAGGTGCCTGTTTCATTAATGTTGAGAGTTAGAAAAGTTCGTAAGTAGCTCTACCTTTGAGATTGAACGATTTATCGCTCACTACAAACCTCACAAAATTAATCAAACGAACTACTAGGTTTTGTTTTCTAATTTTTTAGATCCCCCTTAGCCTGCTTTTTTAAAGGGACTAGGAAGGATCTAAAGATTTGATGGCAAATTTAAAAACATATTCTAGGTTTTCTGCTGAAGTTGAGACTGTGGGGTAGCACCGGGAGAGAAGGGAGAAAATTTCACCTTGTCCCCCTCATCCCCCTCATCCCCTATTCTTCTAGACTGTGGGGGTCAAAGATTGTACCCTTGGTTCCGATTGCCAGTCTAAGGGATTCCAAACTCGATCTTCCAGCGCCATCTGCTCAATTAAACTTGCAAGTCTCAAGGCTTTAAGAGCTTGTTCGCCACCTACTGAAGGTTGATTGCCACCGTGTACGCAGTTGACAAAATGTTCTAATTCTGCACTTAGGGGTTGAATATTGCTGGTGTAGACTTTTTCAATTACACCGTCTTGCCTGTAAAGTACTTGTCGGTGGTCGGTGAGAGAATTGGCAGCTGTTTGTCGGTGAATCAAAATTTCATTCTTGAGAAAATCTGCCTCAGTAAATGAATTTTTGCAATGGGCGACAATTCGGCGAATTTTGCGGTGAGTGACTTTACTAGCAGTCAGAGTAGCAACAATACCATTGGCAAACCCCAAGGTGGCGGTTACGTAATCTAAATAACCAGAGTCTAGGGAGCGAGTACCACTAGCAGTCAATTTCGTGACTGGGGAAGCAGCTAATTCCAAAAGTAAGTCGATGTCATGGATCATTAAATCCAGCACAACTGAAACATCGTTTGCCCGATCTGAGTAAGGACTCATTCTGTGGGCTTCTAGCGCCAGCAATTCCTCTGTTTTTAGAACTTGGCTCAGTTCTTTAAAAGCTGGGTTAAAACGCTCAATATGACCTACTTGCAGGATACATCCAGACTCAGCTGCGGCATTTACTAAAGACTCTGCCTCAGAAATACTGGCTGCGATCGGTTTTTCAATCAAAACATGAATTCCCGCTAACAGACAGTTGATGCCCACGGCATAGTGCAGACGGGTGGGAACAGCTACACAAACTGCTTCCACAAGGGGTAGCAGATCGCAATAATCTTCAAAAAAACGCACCTTGTACTTGCTGGCAGTTTCTAATCCTCGCTCGACGTTAATATCTGCCACTCCGACTAGTTCAACATCTTTCATTGAACTCAGCACGCGAGCGTGGTGTTGTCCCATGTTACCCACTCCAATCACGCCTATGCGGATTGGTCGTGGCTGGTTGCGCTGTGTATATGGATTCGGTTCTGCCACTGACATGCTATTTTGCACTATTATTCTCTCCTCAACCACCAAATTTAGAGACGCTACGGCCGTTGGCGTTTATACTCGAAAGCCGGTTACGATCCGTCTAAAACCATCCAGATGGTAACATAGAGCCTATGTTTATGAAGAATTTCAAAGTTTGCGATCGGTTCCCGTAATCTAAATATCTTTTGTATAGATATTTCGAGTTTGCTTTGGAGTTTGTTCTTTCTCCAAAAATATATGTATTTTTATTAACTTTAAACGTTTCAGTACAAATTAAGTATAAATTCTCCTTGGCATCGCTTTCTGGCGTCTTGTTAAGGTTTGATGCGGTGATTTGAAATCCAAAATTTGCAACCGAGATGAAAGCTGTAATTTTGTTATCTGGGGGATTGGACTCTTCCACAATTCTGTACAAAGCTCAAGCTGATGGCTGTGAATGTCATGCTATTTCCTTTGATTACCAGCAGCGACATCGACGAGAGTTACAGTCAGCGTTCAGTGTCGCTCAAAAAGCTGCGATCGCAAAACATCAGGTAGTTAACTTTGACTTACGACAATGGGGCGGTTCGGCCCTTACCGATAATGCCATTGATTTACCCCAAGAGCGATCGCTGGATGAAATGTCTCAAAATATTCCTGTCACTTATGTTCCGGCTCGTAATACCATCTTTTTAAGCTTTGCTCTTAGTTACGCCGAAGCGATCGCCGCAGAGCGCGTCTATATCGGCGTTAATGCCCTCGATTACTCAGGATATCCTGATTGTCGCCCCGACTATATCCAAGCAATGCAGGAAGTTTTTCGCTTGGGAACTAAACAAGGGCGTGAGGGACAACCAATTAAGATTGTTGCACCCCTAATCAACCTGAAAAAAACCGAAATCATCCAACTGGGGAATCAATTGGGAGTTCCTTGGGAACTAACTTGGTCTTGCTATACAGGTGGAGATGTTGCCTGTGGTGTGTGTGATTCTTGTCGCTTACGGCTAGCAGCTTTTGCCGAATTGGGACTTGTCGATCCAGTGGCGTATGCACAGTAGAGGCATTGGACAATTCAATTTTAGATTTTGGATTGACAATTTTGGATTAAATTTCAATCTAAAATCCAAATTCTAAAATCTAAAATTCTTACTCCCCTGCCCCTCTGCTCCCCTGCTCCCCTGCTCCCCTGCCCCTCTGCCCCTCTTCCTCTAACCGTCGCAGTTGAATTTGATGCAGGCGTGGGCCAACAATTGATATCACGGTAAATTCGAGATTTTGATAACAAAAGATTTCGCCTTTGGCCGGAATTTTCTGTAACTCATACAGCAAAAAGCCCCCTAGTGTTTGGTATTCTCTGGTCAGGGGCAAATTGAGATGCAAAACTTCATTGAGGTCTTCAAGGTTGATTTGTGCTTGCACTAAAAATTTATGCTCATCTAACATCTGAATCAGCAAGTCGTCATTGCTCTCAGGTTCGCTGGGATCGCCAATAATTTCGGCAATCACATCTTTGATTGTCACTAGTCCCACAGTAGAGCCAAATTCATTCACTACCATCACCATAGCGGGTTTCTCTTGCTGCATCATGGGCAAAAGTTCACTCAAGGGCGTGTGTTCTGGAACAAACCGGGCGGGACGCATCCAAGGTTGGATCTGTGTCTCTAAACTGAGGTTTCCGACTGCCAAAGGTTGTGCCAAATCTTTAAAATAAACAATACCGCGAACATCGTCTAAAGATTCACCAATCACGGGATAGCGAGAGTAACCAGTAGAAGCCATTTCCCTGAGTAATGTCTGGAAGGTAGCATCTTTTGGCAGTGTGATAATACTGGTGCGCGGGATCATCACATCTTGCGCCATGACATCCCCAAACTCGAAGACATTATTGAGCAATTCTCGCTCTGCACGCTGTAAACCAGTAGACCCCCATTCTGTAGAGATAATCAGTTGTAATTCTTCGGGAGTTACAGGCGGTCGCCAGCCTTGGCCTGTGTATTGGATGCCAAAAATCCGTAATAAAAAACGAGTTGATTGGTTAAGAATCCAGATGAAGGGGCCAAAAAAACGCACGATCGCTTTTACCAAAGGCCCCAAAAACCTCGCTAGCTGTTCTGAGTACAGCATGGCTAAAGATTTGGGACATAGTTCTCCAATCACAATTTGCAAATAGGCAATTAAGAAAAAGGCGATAGGAATTGATAGGGAATGGGCGAGGAAGGTAGTCATCCCACTGGGTAAAGGCCAGGATCTCAACCAGGCCTTCACCAGCACAACAATCGTACTTTCGCCAATCCATCCCAGTGCCAAACTAGAGAGGGTAATGCCTAACTGGGTGGTAGATAGCAGTCGGTCAATACTGCGTTGTAACATTTCTACAGCGATCGCGGGAATATCCCCAGCCTTAACTAGCTGGTGAATACGCGATCGCCGCACGCTCACCATCGAAAACTCCGCCGTTACAAAAAAGGCATTTATGGCAATCAGTAGTAACACTGACAACAACCGCAGCGCCACTTCTATCAAACTTAAATTAGGAAAACCACTCACCGCCAAAGCTCGTGTAAAACTCACGCCCTCCATTTAGGGGGACTGGGTATTGGGTATTGGGTATTGGGTATTGGGTATTGGGTATTGGGTATTAGGTAATGAAAAAGTATTCCTAAATATTTATTTCCTATTACCCAGTCCCCAGTCCCCAGTCCCCAGTCCCCAGTCCCCAGTCCCCAGTCCCCAG
>NZ_JAVRCL010000070.1:0-41397 GCF_034530775.1 Nostoc sp. DedSLP04
AATGACCAATGACCAATGACCAATGACCAATGACCAATGACCAATGACCAATGACTAATGACTATAAATAAGAAATCCAATCACTCCAGCTACCAGCATAAAGTTTACCCTTGCTAATACCAGCTAATTCTAAAGAAAGTAAATTCACACAAGCAGTAACGCCAGAACCACAATATACTAATATTTCTTCGGCTGTTTTTAGCTTTTCCCACCGACGGCGTTGTTCTTCTTGAGGAAGTAGGTAGCCGGAAGAATCTGTAACTTCTTGCCAGGGATAGTTGACTGCACCGGGAATATGTCCGGCAATGCGATCGATTGGCTCTCGTTCGCCTTGGTAGCGATCGCTCTCTCTTGAATCTACCAATACTACCTCGTGGCTATCTTTCCGGCTTTTCACCGCTGTAATATCTACCACCTTTTCTGTTTGTACTTGAGGGACAAACGTACCCATTTGGGGGGAAGGAATAACATCTGTAACAGAATAGCCAGCTTCTTGCCATCCAGCCAAGCCCCCATCTAGTACTGCTACTTGCTCATGTCCTAGATAGCGCAACAGCCACCATAGACGAGATGCAAAAGCAAAGCGCGAATCATCATAAGCTACAACTAAACTTTTTTGATAATTTACCCCAATCGCTGCCAATTTGTTAGCTATATCATTAGGGTTAGGTAAAGGATGTCTCCCACCATGCTTACCCACTGGACTGGAAAGATCCTGATTCAAATCTAAGTAATATGACCCATCTATGTGACTGGTTTGATACTGTTGCTGTCCTAGTTGTGGATCGGCTAAAGAAAAGCGACAATCCACAATAACGACTTGCGGATCTTCTAGATGTTCAAACAGCCAAGCTGGCGAAACAACAAATTGGGAATTGGGCATTAGTCATTATTTAGTTTTTTTGTAAGATGTCAGACTTAGAGAATTTTACACCTAAGTTAACAGCAGATGGTTCTTTTACCTTTGTCTCTCAAGAGTTTGGTGAATCCTTTCACAGCCATTATGGAGCTACGCAGGAAAGTTTTTGCAAGTTTGTAGAACCTACTCAACTGGCTACAGCAGCGCAAAAACCTGTCTTGCGACTATTGGATGTTTGTTATGGTCTGGGATATAACACAGCTGCTGCTTTGCAAACAATTTGGGACGTGAATCCTAGTTGTTGTGTTGAAATAATCGGTTTAGAACTGAATCCAGCAGTGCCACAAGCGGCGATCGCCCATCAGTTGTTCGACAATTGGAACTGTAACTATATTGAAATTTTGAAAAAGCTAGCTTTTGAGCATCAAGTACAAACACCTTGCTTGAAAGCGAAGTTACTGATTGGTGATGCTAGAACTACAATTGCGCTAGTACGTCAGTCGGGTTTCTGGGCAGATGCAATTTTCCTCGATCCCTTTTCACCACCACAGTGTCCTCAATTATGGACTGTTGAATTTATTAAACAACTCTCATTGTGTTTACATCCAGATGGTTTATTAGCCACCTATTCTTGTGCTGCTGCTGTACGTACAGCACTTTTGTCTGCTGGCTTGGTTATATCTTCTACCCCACCCGTAGGAAGGCGATCGCCTGGTACTGTGGCAACACATTCTCAAAATGCTGAGTCTAAAGACGACTCCCTATTCACTACCCTTTCAGAAGTTGAAAAAGAACACTTGCTAACTCGTGCTGCTATTCCCTATCGCGATCCTCAATTGAGCGATCCAACTGAAGTCATAGTCAGGCGGCGACAACAAGAGCAAGAAACCTCTTGCCTAGAACCTTCCTCTCATTGGCGAAAAAGGTGGTTATTGGGAACACAAGGTAGGGATTTTATGGGAACTAGTTTGTAGTTTGATTACAATATCATACAATATGCTACGTCTATGGACTGCAAGCCTAATTCAACGAGTTTTTACGAGTCAAATAGCTTAACTATATGTTAGTATTCAATATCACATCATATTTTACGGTACTAGATTATTCCTATAACTGAGTAAAAAAATTATATCTAAATGATTACTATAAAGACTTGAAACTCAAAATCCGATATTTTGATATAAATTGTTCAATTACAACGGTTTCTGACGCCACAAGGCTAAAAAATCTCCGTAAAAAACCTGATTTAACATTTGTGATAATTTATAATACTGGAATTAAAAGCAAAAAATTTGACAACAAGATACATCTTGTTCGTAACATAAAAGATACATGCTGCGAAAAATTCCATCCGCAGCTTGACATCATCCATAATCCATATCGAAATTCTGACTCAGATACAGTCAAATCTTAAATTTGTTTTTAAAATCTAACGCTGTTAACTAACTTGTGCAAAAACTTGGAGTGCCTTTGTGATTCAATGGAAATCCAACCATACAGGCTTTACAGAAAAAATTGTTAATGGGTCAAACCCCATTAGCACAGTGAAGAGTATCGGTTCAAATCATGCTGTAGAATCGCAAAATGCGGAGGGTTATTCTTTAGGCTTATCTCAAGGAGACCTTATGCTTGAAGATAGGCAAGCAATGTTTTCTTGGATAAAATCTGATGTTAATTGTGATGAAGATTCATTGGTCTCTAGAACACTACAAGCCAAAGGTTCTAAAGTGAATGGGTTTGATTTAGATCCGCCGAAGGTTTTAGTTGTTGACGATCATGCCGCCAGCCGGATGACTGCTGTTGCCCTCTTGGGGATGGAAGGATATGAGGTGATTGAGGCGGACACTGGGTCTATTGTTGTGGGATTGGTAACTCAAAAACAACCAGATTTGATTTTGCTGGATGTCATGATGCCAGGAATGGATGGATTTGAAGTGTGCCAATTGCTTAAACAAGATGAGCAGACTAGGCTAATCCCAGTAATTTTTATTACAGCGTTAAATGACAGGCGATCGCGCATTCGGGGAATTGAAGTTGGGGCAGATGATTTTCTCACTAAACCCTTCGATCGGGTGGAACTCGCAGCGCGTGTAAAGTCCTTGGTGCGGCAGAAGCGTATGAACGAAGATTTAGACCATGCCGAACAAGTACTGTTTTCCATTGCCATGTCTATCGAAAGTCGCGATCCCAATACAGGCAACCATTGCGAACGTCTAGTAAAACTGGGACAAGTTTTTGGTGAATACCTCAACCTCACACGCTATCAAATTCGAGATTTGATGTGGGGTGGTTATCTCCACGATATTGGTAAGGTGGGTATTCCCGATGCTGTGCTGCTAAAAAAAGGCAAACTCACCCCCGAAGATTGGCAAATTATGCAGCAGCACGTTTTGATTGGAGAAAAAATCTGCCAACCACTACGCAGTATGCGCGGTGTAATTCCGATTATTCGTCATCACCACGAACGTTGGGATGGTTCAGGCTACCCCGATCGACTCAAGGGAGATGATATTCCTTATCTTGCGCAAGTATTTCAGTTAATTGATATTTATGATGCCCTGACTAGTGAACGACCTTACAAAAGAGCTTTTACTTCAACAGAAGCCCTTTTAGTGATGCAAGAAGAAGCTGATTCTGGTTGGCGTAACCCCAAACTAATGCAGCAGTTTGCAGAGTTTATTTGCTCTTTTCAGGAAAATGGGAAGACTGAGGAATAGGGAGTAATGATTTGTAGCTGCTGTAATGAACGCTAATTTGCATTATTATAATCTCTGCTTTTTATGAGTAAAAGTTATACCGACTCCTGAATTCTGAATTTTTTGATATTTTCAGTCTTCTATGATTAGCTGGTATGATTTGAGCCGAGATTTTAAAGTACTAACAGCACTAATCACAATTTCACTGATAGCTGATAGCTAATTATGGTAGTTGTAGCAATTCTAGCGGCGGGACGCGGCACACGGATGAAATCACGCTTACCCAAGGTTTTACATTCTTTGGGTGGGCGATCGCTAGTAGAGAGAGTTCTCGAAAGTGTAGAACCACTTTCGCCCTCACGGCGAATCGTGATTGTGGGATATCAATCTGAGGAAGTCCAAGCCGCCATGCATTCAATTCCCAGTTTGGAGTTTGTCGAACAGACTGTGCAATTGGGGACAGGTCATGCTATCCAGCAATTACTTCCTCACTTGGAAAATTACACAGGAGATTTACTGGTACTTAACGGCGATTTACCGTTAATACGCAGCGAAACTCTTAAGCAGATGTTACAAACTCACGTCCAAAATCAAAACTCTGCCACTATTCTCACCTCGCACCTACCCGACCCCACAGGCTACGGGCGCGTTTTTTGTAATGATCAAAATATTGTGCAGGAAATGGTCGAACACAAGGATTGTACGGCTGCTCAACGAGAAAATCAGCGAATTAACGCTGGAGTTTACTGCTTTCGCTGGCCAGATTTGGCAAAGGTGCTTCCCCATCTCCAGGCAAACAATGCCCAAAAAGAATACTATCTTACCGATGCTGTAACTCAGGTAGGACAAGTAATGGCAGTGGATGTGGAAGATTATCAAGAAATTCTTGGTATCAACGATCGCTTGCAACTGGCAGCAGCATCCGAAATTTTGCAAAAACGAGTCAAGGAAAAATGGATGCTGGCGGGTGTCACTCTCATCGACCCTACAAGCATCACCATTGATGAAACAGTGGAATTGCAAGCGGATGTAATTATTGAACCCCAAACTCACCTGCGGGGAAATACGGTAATCCAAACAGGAAGTCGGATTGGGCCGGGGAGTTTAATTGAAAATAGTCAGTTAAGTGAAAATGTCACGGTGCAATATTCAGTAGTTATAAATAGCACCGTGCAGGCCGGAAGCCGAATTGGCCCTTATACTCATTTGCGCGGTCAGGTACAGGTGGGTGCTGGTTGCCGTGTGGGAAATTTTGTGGAGTTGAAAAATACGCAATTAGGCGATCGCACCAATGCAGCCCATTTGTCATATATAGGTGATACTGTTGTCGGTAATCAGGTGAATATTGGTGCTGGTACAATTACTGCCAACTATGACGGCGTAAAGAAACATCGTACCAAAATAGGCGATCGCACAAAAACTGGCGCCAATAGCGTTTTAGTGGCTCCACTCACTTTGGGAGATGATGTCTACATTGCAGCTGGTTCTACTGTGACAGAAGATGTGCCTGATGATTCTCTGGTAATTGCCCGTAGTCGTCAGGTGGTGAAACCAGCTTGGCAAAGGAAAAATGTTGAAAATGAAACCACAGATCGACATAAATAATTCATCGGTGTTAATCGCGCTCGATCTGTGGCTTTAGACTATAAACCACAATTTTTGCTAGATGTCTAATCTAGCTAGATTAGTAATATAGCCAAAATCTCAACATATAACATGCATGGAAGAACTGCTAGAACTTAGGCAATTTCTAGAACAAGGCAAAATCCATGAGGCGTTGCTGTTGGTGGATGAGTTAGAAGAAATGAGCCTCAATGACAAAATCAATAAAATTGATAGTTATGGTGTGATTCTGCTCATCCATTTAATTAAACAAAAGGCCGAAAAACGTTCTACTCGCTCTTGGGATGTTTCAATAGAAAATACAGTGCGGGAAATCAACAAAATAAACAAGCGCCGCAAATCCGGTGGCTTTTACTTGAATCAGGCAGAATTAATCGATATTCTGGAACAAGGATATCAAGTGGCACTGAAAAGAGCGGCGCTAGAAGTTTTTGAGGGGCGTTATGAAGCCCAAGAATTGGCCGCAATGGTTGACCAGCAAGAAACTTTAGCCGAAGCCCTGAAACTGATTCAACAATAGCCAATCAGTTCGTTGCCAGTCCATTCCAAAGTGTCACCAACTTTTTCGCCATCGTGGTAGGCGGCGAGTAAGATTTCGCTAGTTTTCCCCCAAGCGATCGCTCCACTAGCATCTAAGGCGATCGCTCCCAAATCGCGTTTGTTCTCGTGAGCTTCCCCAAAGGAACGCTGCATCGCCTCCTTCAGTGACATCCCATCAGTGACACGCACTACAATCCGTGCGGCTAAACACTCATCGATGATATCTTCACCAATGCCAGTACAGCTAACACCAGCATTACTAGTAGCATAATTACCTGCTGGCATCGCCGAATCACTTACCCTGCCAATCCGCTCAAATCCCTTACCACCAGTAGAAGTGCCAGCAGCTAACTTACCAGATGCATCTAAAGCTACTACACCGATGGTACCGCGTCCGCTATTGCTGGTTTCGAGCAGTTCGGGTTCTGCTACTACGCCAGCCATTGCGCTTTTAAAATTATCCTGGCGCTCTTGTATCCACTCTTGTAACCGCAAATCAGTTAAAGCGTTATAGCTGGGAATTTGCATTTCTCGCGCCAACTCAGCCGAACCGAAATCTGATAGCACTCGGTCTGGGGAGCTTTGTAAAAATTGCGCTAAATCAATCGGATTTTTCACCCGCGAGATATTAATCACACCACTAAACCGCCCTGATGCACCATCCATCAGGGAAGCACTCATACGGATTTGTCCATCAGATTGCAATACTGAACCAGTACCAGCATTAAAACGGGGGTTGTCTTCGAGCATTAGGCAACCCCGCACCACTGCCTCAGAGGCAGTTGCTCCTGACAATAGCAGAGAATAAACTTCTTCTATTACTGTATGGAGCGATCGGCGCACCGCCTCTAATCCGCCTTTACCGTGGAGAGAACTACCAGCCCCACCATGAATAATTAATTTAGGTTGCACCTGTAACTCCATTAATCTCTTGCGCTATTTGCGTCTGTATCGCGGTTGGTTTCATTTTGAGCTTCAGAACGGCGACGACGACAACGTTCTGAGCAGTATTTCACATCGTCCCAGCAATCTTGCCACTTTTTACGCCATGTGAAAGGACGTTGACATACCGGACAGATTTTTGTAGGTAGGTCAGATTTAGAACGAACACGTCCCATATAAATACTGTGTAAATGAGAATTTAATTTCTGAGGGAGATGGAAGATAATTATAACTAGTTTGCTATGAAGGCAGGATAAATTCGACGAACAAATATATTGTCAATCTATCCTTAGAGTTATTTGCAATATCTATTCTAAAAAGAGAGAGGCTTTAAATCTTACTATCCTTCTCTTTTAAGGACTTGCAAAAAATAAATTATCCCCAACTATTTTTAGATTTGTAGAGGTGCAAGGACTTACATTGGTGTCAACTTAAGGTTAAAGCTTTTAGCGGTTTATCTCATTGCCTGTCGGAGCAGGGGAATGTTTAATGGGAGGCAGTATTTCTAGCCTCTGACTGGAAACGAGATATTAAAGGAGTTTTAGCTTAAGTTTACTGATACCAATAAAGGACATGAAAGACCCCTGACGACGTTAGGGCAAGGAAAGCTGTTTCATGTCCTAAAAGGTGCTGATTTACAAGCGTTTCAAGCAAAAAATCAGGTGAATAAAAAATCTGATTGCACAAGAAAATAGTGATGCCCTCTCCTGTCAAAGACGCTTTGCGTAGCTTGCTTCCCCGTAGAGGTACGGCAAGGCTTCTCTACGAGAGGCTACGCCAACGCTAACGCACTGAAATTGACTCTTTGAGATAGTAATTTTTCGATTACTAACTTCCCCGCATTTACTGTCTATGTTGTTGACAATATCCTTAATAGATCGAATGAAATAGACTTGGAGGTTAGGGGAATTAAAAGTCCTTAAACTCATATCGAAACACATTTAAAACAACCTCTAAATACTAGACGTTGTAAATAACTTGATAGTACATAGCAAAGTACTTTTCAAACAATTTTTAAATACTATATAGGGTCAGTAACTTGATAGTAGAATGTTTTTTCCTTCATAAAAGAAAATTTACGTAAAACTACTGTTCATCGAATTCTAATAGTGCTATTCTTTGTATGCCACTAAAAAACAAGTTGTAGTGGCACGACAACAAACCAGTTGACCTTACTAATTCTTAGGAAAGTAAAATCATGATTATCAACGATCTTTCTCATGTAGAAACCGTTCTTGAAAATGACAATGTTCAAGGTGGAATAGCTTTTGCAGATGCTAATTCAAAAGCATTCGCTTTTGGTAAAAACATCGCTATCACCAGCATTGCTACTAGCACCGTTGCTGTCTCCAAGAAATACAGCCTATCTGCTAGTGTCGGTTCATCTAGTTCTTCTGCCGGCTAAATATGCCTTAGTCCTACAGTGTACTACAGTGCATTTTAGATAGAAAAATTGCTGAAAGTTATCAAAAACTTTCAGCAATACATTCGTTTTTCAAAGAGAGCTTTTTTATGGAACGATTAAGAATTTCCGATCTCAGTTTTTGTGAAGATGAAACTTCCGATCTTAGTCAAGTACAAGGGGGAGTTGCATCTGCTTACGCACGTAGCTATTCTACTGCTAAGAAAAGCAGTTATAAAGTAGACAAATTCGGTATTTCCGCTGAGATTTCAGGTGCTCTTGCTGGTGCTCTTGCTGGCGCTATTACTGATGGTGATAAAGCTATTGCATCTGCCAATACATCTGCAACAGCTTCCTAAAGCTTGCATAACCACATTGTAGGTAACTTTTATGGGCAATGTCCATAAAAGCTTCTTATAAATATTTCTATACCTCTATCTTATACCACATAGTAGTATAAGACAGTAGGTAAAAGTGACACTTCAACGTCGCTCACTGACCATGCTTGTTTTTGAGTTCAAAGCTTATGAAAAGTCAGCCCAGATAACAGCAGTAGATAATGCAATTCTGCCTGTAAAAATTCATTAAAAATAGCTGTATTTGGCTATAGATTAATGTTAAAAATACAGCTAAAAAAGATTTGCATAAATTCTTGAATTGATTGTGCTGTATTTGCAGCTAACTTTCCTTTTACTAATGAACTTAACTCAATGGTAAGACTTACCAGTGGAAAACAAGCATGGTCTTTCTTCTATCTCTTGGTTTTATGACAACTGTAAAGAGGGTACTCTGGGTTTCAAACCACTCATTTTTATAGCTATTTATTTGTATTTATTTAATGCTTATCTGTCAGGGTGCAAAATCACAAAATCATTTGCATACCTAATGACTTAAGGTTTCCATAAATCAATTTTGTACCGATCTGAGTGGAATACTTAAGTAGGCGAGAAACCCGAAGAAATAAAACCTCGTTCTGCCAGAACTCGATCGATTTGATTTGTGATAGTAAGGGTAACTATTACTTGCCCCATTTGCTTACCCTGAGGACTTGGTAGTATCAGCTTACCCGTTTCAGCAAACTCCTGAAAACAAAATATTTTTGAGAGATGCATTAAAACACAAAGACGCAAAAGCACTCTTTGCGCCTTTGCGTCTCTGCGTAATATATTCCCTACTACACCATCTCAGACGAAGCCTGCACTACCGGTTGCGGCTGTGGCTGGAACATGAACAACGAGTAAACAACGTCTCGGCGGATGTTAACCATCATATCCAAGAACAATTCATACCCTTCGCTCTTGTATTCAATGAGCGGGTCTTTTTGCCCATAACCACGTAATCCCACCGATTCGCGCAAGGCATCCATTTGTTGCAGGTGTTCCCGCCACAAGGTATCAATGCGTTGCAAGATAAAGAAACGTTCCGCTTGGCGCATAAGTCCCGGTTGAACTTGGTCAATCTGCGCTTCTTTGAGGTCGTAAGCAATTCGTACCTGTTCGTGGAGGAAGGCTTTAATCTCGCTGACTGTAATATCTTCTAATTGACTAGCTTGTAAATCCGCTAGCAGATAGACGAATTCTTTGACTTTCTCAACCAACTTTTCTAACTCCCACTCTTCCGAGGGTAAGTCTACGTTGATGTAGAAGTCAACGATGTCATCCATCGTTTTTTCAGCGTATTTAATCACCTGTTCTTTCAAGTCTTGACCTTCTAAAACTCGGCGGCGTTCAGCATAAATAGCACGACGTTGATTATTCATCACCTCGTCATACTCAAATACCTGCTTCCGAATGTCATAGTAGTAGGTTTCAACTTTTTTCTGTGCACCTTCCAAACTCCGGGTAAGCATCCCAGATTCGATGGGCATATCTTCTTCCACTTGGAAGGCATTCATTAACCCAGCGACGCGATCGCCACCAAAAATCCGCAATAGGTTATCCTCTAAACTGAGGAAGAATCTCGTGGTTCCAGGGTCGCCTTGTCTTCCTGCACGTCCGCGCAACTGGTTATCAATCCGCCGTGATTCGTGGCGTTCTGTACCAATGACGTGCAAACCGCCGATACCCACTACCTCTTCATGTTCGCGGGTAGTAAATTGTTCGTATTCCTGTTTGACGCGGTTGTAAGCTTCCCGCAATTTCTGAATTACAGGGTCATCAATGGGGGCTTTTTCTGCGGCTACAGCTACCTTTTCTTCAGCTTCCAATTCTGGTAAACTGCGATCGCCATACTCACGCACGGCAATTTCTACTGCATCTTTGAGTAGTTTTTCTGTTTCTTTTGTCAATTGAGTCGGGAAAATTTCTGGCGAAGCCCGCCAAGTTTTGACTTTTTTACCAGGGACAAAGCCTTGACCACCACCATGTCCTGTAGGCAATCCAGTTGCTCTTTGCACGCCAAAGGCGTCTTCATCTTCTGGCATGACAATTCGGGGCATGAAGTATTCCCGCAGCTTCAGACGTGCCATGTATTCGGAGTTACCACCCAAAATGATGTCTGTACCTCTACCAGCCATGTTAGTAGCAATGGTAACAGCACCTTTTCGTCCAGCTTGGGCGACAATTTCCGCCTCACGCTCGACGTTTTCCGGTCGGGCGTTGAGTAATTCGTGAGGAATCTTCAAATCCTTCAATAGGCGGCTGAGAAGTTCGGATTTTTCTACACTAGTGGTTCCTACTAAGACAGGTCTGCCGAGTTGGTGCATTTCGGCACATTCTCCGGCGATCGCCCCCCACTTGCCTGCTTCTGTCTTAAACACCATATCAGACAAATCTTCGCGTCTGCGATCGCGGTTGGTGGGAATTACCGCAACTTCGAGTTTGTAAATTTTTTCAAATTCTGGTTCTTCGGTTTTTGCCGTTCCTGTCATTCCACCGAGTTTTGGATACAACAAGAACATATTTTGATAAGTAATGGTCGCTAGAGTTTGAGTTTCTGGCTGAATCTCTACGCGTTCTTTCGCTTCAATGGCCTGGTGTAATCCATCACTCCAACGCCGACCGGCTAGCACCCGACCAGTAAATTCATCCACAATTACTACTTCACCATTGCGGACGATGTAATTTACATCTTTGAGGAAAAGTTCCTTAGCTTTAATTGCATTGAAAATGAAGTGCGCCCAAGGATCTTCTGGGTCAAATAAATCTGTAACTCCCAAAAGATTTTCTGATTCCGCAAACCCTTCATCTGTCAATAGAACGTTGCGAGCTTTTTCATCCACATCGTAATGCTCGTCTTTTTTGAGTGTGAATGCTATTTCAGCGGCTTGCAGATATTTTTCTGTAGGTCTTTCCACCTGCCCAGAAATAATCAGTGGTGTCCGCGCCTCATCAACTAAAATCGAGTCCACCTCGTCAATTACGCAATAATTAAACGGGCGTTGTACCACATCTGCCATTGATGTCGCCATGTTATCCCGCAGATAGTCGAAGCCGACCTCGCTGTTGGTAACATAAGTGATATCGCAGTCGTAGTTTTTCTGACGTTCACTAGGAGTCATGCTTGACTGAATTAGCCCCACACTCAGCCCCAAGAAGCGATGCACCTGTCCCATCCATTCAGCGTCTCGACGAGCTAGGTAATCGTTTACGGTGATGACGTGTACACCTTTACCAGTAAGGGCGTTTAAGTAACTTGGCAAGGTAGCGACTAGTGTTTTACCTTCACCAGTTTTCATCTCGGCAATTTGCCCCACGTGCAAAATAATACCACCAAGGAGTTGGACATCAAAATGCCGCAAGCCTAATACTCGCCGTGCTGCTTCCCGAACAACGGCGTAAGCTTCTGGCAATATGTCATCTAGGGTTTCGCCTTTAGCGAGCCGTTGTTTAAATTCGACGGTTTTACCTTTTAACTCATCATCGGAAAGAACCTTAATTTCTTCCTCTAAAAGGTTAATTTCAGTAACAGAAGGTTGGTATTTTTTAAGCTTACGAGCGTTGGGGTCGCCCAACAAAAGTTTTAGCATGGCAGGTTATAGAACTGAATCAAGGGGGATGAGAATTAAAGGATCGGCATTGATTATAAACATTTAACCCAGCCCAAACGTCTTGGTCGTGGATGGGTGTGAAATGAGAATTACCTCAAAAGCGGGATAAAAACTAGCCAATCATTTAATAAACTGATTGGTTTTAACTCTTATCTTATATTTACTCTTTCTTCATAGTATCATTTTGCCCCCAGATGGGGCCAGAGAGGGTGTGGGGGAATAGAGTTAGGAGTTAAGAGTTAGGAGTTATGAGTTATAAGTTATGAATTTTTCAACTCCTCACTTCTCACTCCTCACTCCTCACTTCCACTCTGCTGTCAGGCGGCGGAAATTGTAATCATTAGCACTGGGATGACAGCTGACACAGCTGCCAATCTGGACGGGACGTGATAACTCAACTCCTGGATGCAAAGCTTTGAAATAACGCGAGTTGTTGAGGCGATATGGTGTTTCTTCGTCATCTAGCTGCACGCGGGAGAAAGTCGAAAGATATTTCCACACCAAGATGCGTTGCGGATCGACTAAAGGCTGGAGTTGTGCGCCGTAGTGCTGCGAGTCTTGCAGGATATTTTTCCAAGTTTGGGTAGGTAAAACGGCTGGCGGTATGGCAATGTGACATTTGGAGCAGTTTTCTAAATAAAGTTCTTGCCCCAATTGGTATTGTGCAGGTACTACATCAACAGTGCCAATTTCAGCGGGAGGAGTTGCACTTTGGGCGTTAGTTGCCAAGGCTAGAAGCCAACCCATAGCTAAACTCCACGTTATAATTACCAGAAGTAAACCGAAAAATTGGCGTTTGAACTCACGTTCGGCGCTTGGCTGTAGCGCTTGGCGTTGGCGTAGCCCGCCGTAGGCATCGCGGATTTTCCCCTTAACAAAAATTGACATTCCTCACATTCCCAAATATTTAAAAGTGGCGCTTGTGCTAATCATAAGACTTACGCAGTATTGACAGTGTTTCAAATTTTGTGTAAGTAGTTTTGTCAGCAACACATCTTTTATATTGACAACAGTAATATAAATATCTATTCAGCACACCACTGACTATGCAAGGAAAAGTATTCTAGTAGTTTTAACCTGACTCACTATAAAAATCAGCCACAATATCTCCGATTTCATTTGCACCAATATCTTTTCGGACAGATTTGGAATAAATCGTTAGTAGCAAAATGCTTGTAGGTGACTTAACTTGATAAATCAATCGGTATCCAGCACTCTTACCTTTTTGGATACTACTGTTACGAACTCTCACCTTATAAACAACATACTCCTCACCAATGCCCGCAATTCTATCTCCTACAATATTTCCTTATTGTAATTGCTCAATAATTGGTTGAACATCAGAGCGAATATTGCGAAATTTTTTTGAAAGGTCACGCAAGTTTTATTTATATTCAGGAGTTAAATCGATGAATACCGATAGCTGTTCATTCGGCATCAATTCCCTCCCACATTTGAGATAATGGCAAGCGTTGCCCTGTTTTGGCTTGCTGCAACGCTCTCCTCAAACTAGCTTTAATCTCCTCAACGGGCGTATCATCAGGGTCAAGCTCTTCTGCTTCTGCTTGTTCTGGAACCAACACAATCACCCGAACCTGATGAGGATAAGTGTTTCCCTGAATCGGCTCATCTAAAATTAGGTTTCCTTGAGAATCAATTTTGCCAGTAACTTCGATCGCTTTCATCTGTTATCCACCTTTTTTGTAAGAGATTTTAACACGCCCAAATTCCGGCAGGTTCAAGAAACTTAAGTTCATTCAAGTATGACTATTATGAGGTATTTACTAAAATGAAAAATATTTTTCCCAGCAAGAAATGCAGTTACCGCTACCTTGGATAGCTGTTTTTTAGATCGTTGAAGTCACTTTGCATTAAGGAATAGAAACCGATCGCAATAATCGCTCAACAACAGTTCTTGAATTGCGCCCTCCTCTAGGAATAAGTCGATGGCACAGAACATAAGGGACAAGAAATTTCACATCATCGGGAATGGCATAATCACGCCCTAATAGAAAAGCTAAGGCTTGAGCAGCCCGTTGTAATGCTAATGTGCCACGGGGACTGACACCAAGGGCGATTTCCTCGTCTTGACGTGTTGCCCGTACCAATTCGAGAATGTATTGTTGCAAGGAAGTTGCTACTTTTACTTGAGAGCAGAGATAACGCAATTCCTGCACTTCTGCCAAGGTAATACAAGGCTGCAAATTAGCAACTTTGATACCATTTTGGAGATTTTGTAGCATCAGGAGTTCTTCTGCCTCAGAAGGATAGCCCAAACTCAGCGACAACATAAACCGATCCATTTGCGCTTCTGGCAGAGGAAAAGTACCTTGATACTCGATAGGGTTTTGAGTAGCAATTACAAAGAAGGGCTGAGGAACTGCACGAGAGACACCATCAACTGTTACCTGATGTTCCTCCATAACTTCCAATAAAGCTGACTGAGTGCGAGGTGTGGCGCGGTTAATTTCATCAGCTAATAACACATTGGTAAAGACTGGCCCAGGCAAAAAAGTAAATTCGCCGCTTTTTGGGTTCCAGATGTTGGTGCCGGTAATATCAGTTGGCAGTAAATCGGGAGTGCATTGTAGCCGTTGAAACTTGCCATCCAGCGAGCGAGCTAAGGATTTAGCGAGTAGGGTTTTACCAACACCAGGAACATCTTCTAAGAGAGCATGACCACCACCTAGCAATGCTACTAGCACTAAGCGTATTGCCTCAGCTTTGCCAACGATGGTAAGAGCCAGATTTTGTGTTAAAGCGTCGATTTTTTCTCTCATGCGTTGTGGGGAGTGAGGAGTGTGTAATGGGGAGTTGGGAGTTAGGAGTTAGGAGTTAGGAGTTAGGAGTTATAAGAATTCTTCCCTAATGCCCAATGCTCAATTTTCCTAAATACATTGTTCCCACTTAGAACTCGTAACTCTGCCAATTTTAGATTTTGAATTTTGAATTTTGGATTGAAATAAAAATCTAAAATCTAAAATCCAAAATTGAATGACTCCAAACTCCTAACTCTTAACTCCTAACTTTTAACTTTCCGCTCCAGCACTCAAAACTTCTCTAGCAACAACGCAGTCAAGTTGAATTTGTGTTTTCAGGGCTTCGAGAGAAGGAAATTTTTGTTCGGGGCGCAAAAATTTAACTAGTTGCACAACCAGTTTTTTGCCATACAAATCGCCAGACCAATCGAATAAATGTACTTCCGCAGATGAATAAGTACCGTTTATAGTTGGACGATTACCGATATTCATGACACCCAAGTTCTCACTAGGAGCGGTATCTGTTGTTTCATTGAGAGTGAAAACACGGACAGCGTAGACTCCTTGGCGGGGCAAAAACTTTTCTTTTGGTAGTTGGAGGTTAGCGGTGGGAAAGCCAATTGTTCTGCCCAATTGTTGACCTTGAACGACATCACCAAGAAGGGCGTAAGGGCGTCCTAGTAACAGATTTGCGTTTTCGATGTCTCCCTGCTCAAGGGTTTGGCGGATCAATGAAGTGCTAATGCGAGCATCCTGAGTCGGAGTAGTACTGACGCAACTGGTTTGGGTGGACGAATCACCTGTATAAGTTTGTAAAGGAACGATGGTAACGGGAATATTGTGCTTGGCGGCGAGTAATTGCAAATCTTGAGCAGTACCACTGCGCTTTTCGCCAAAACAAAAATCCTGTCCAATGCTAATTCGTTCGCATCGTAGTTGTTGCACGAGAATTTTTTCGACAAATTCTTCGGGGGTCAACGCAGACAATTCTTTGTCAAAGGGTAGTAATACCAGTTGTTCTACCCCAAGCGATCGCAATTGTTGGACTTTTTCATCCAGTGGCGTTAACAAAGTCCTGGGTTGCCCTGTAAAAAACTCCTGTGGATGGGGGTCAAAGGTGACAACTGTTGAATAAGTATATTCTTGATTTGTCAGTTGATTTTCCTTTGAGTGCGGACTACTAGCTACTGATAAGTGACCACCAGCGTGCAAGACTGGTTGAATTACCCTTTGATGACCAAGATGAACGCCATCAAACTTGCCAAGGGCAACAGCAGTCGGCGTTAGTAGCCCAACGCTAGAAAAAGCAACCCGCACAGAACACCCATTTTTAGACAAATTTAGCACGTGGATTCTGAGATTTTAGGTTTATTTTAGCTCTCAGCAGGAAGCTACCCTATGGTAAACCGCCTTCAGGAGCGCTGAAAGCCTCTGATCACCAATCTAATCTAAAATCTCCAATTCCTCCGATCGCAATCTTTAGGTAGAAAACTTGCTAACAGGAAAAGATTCTGATAAGACAACTGAGGTCGGAACCTGAAGTACCAATCCTTCCCGTGCCATAATCGCACCAGGAAATTTTTCAGCGGCTTCTTTGCCGACACGATCCAAAAAGTCGTCATCGTGCGCCGGATCGTGGTGGTAAATCACTAAAGTTTTGACGTTAGCGGCTTGTGCCACTTTTACAGCTTCTTGCCAGGTAGAATGTCCCCAGCCAATTTTCGGGGATTTTGGCGAGTGGTATTCCTCGTCTGTGTAGGTAGAATCGTAAACCAGAATGTCAGCATTACGAGCTAACCACAACACATTGTCATCGAGTCGATCGGGAAAATGTTCGGTATCAGTGATGTAAGTAGCTGCACCACCACGCCAGTTGACGCGGTATCCAACAGCTTCACCTGGATGGTTTAAAGGTGCTGTTTCTACGGTAAGGTCATCAATGTGGATTGGTTGCCCTGGACGAATGTCGTAGAAATTTAAATTAGCTTGCATAATCTGCAAGGGTACGGGAAAGTTCGGGTGCAACATTTGATCGTTGAGGCGCTGTTCTATGGTAGAACCATCAGGTGCGATCGCGCCGTAAATATGAAAGTCATTCCCCTTTACAAACCCTGGCGTAAAGAAGGGAAAACCTTGCATGTGATCCCAGTGAGAGTGGGTAAAAAATATGTGAGCTTCTAACGGCATTTGGCGCAACAGAGATTGCCCCAAAACATGTAGTCCCGTGCCAGCATCGAAAACTAAGCGTTTATCGCCCGCTTGCATTGATATGCAAGGGGTATTACCGCCGTAACGAACAGTGTGTGGCCCAGGGCTGGGGATGCTGCCACGAACGCCCCAAAATTGTACGGTAAATTGATTCTCTATCCTAGACATGGGTGTTGCTTGCTGGACTGAGCGGGCGATAAATGAAAGAATTGTTACTTCTTTTGTTGAAGTTTATGCTGTCTCACTGATTTTGCTTGAGGAAGGATTTCTTGGTAAAACAGCATATCCTGTTTCTGGCTGATTGTGTAAATGTGAATGAAAGACGTCAGTTAGAACTTTTTAGGTTTGGGGGTGAATGTGTATCGCTTATTTCAAGAGTGCCCCTACGTTATAGCCTACATTTTTCGTGATGTATTTGAATAACCCCATTTTTGTCCTGATAAATCAAATGATTCCAGGAAAATTGAATTCCCAATCTGATAATTTATCTAATCCAGTTGCGTAAGTAAGATTGTATTGTAATGGAGTAATACTGATGTAGTTTTTACGTACAACTTCCACATCTGTAGGTACATTTTGAGGCAGATTTAATCCGCTTGGGAGTTCCACATCCTCAACTACCTCTCCGGTTAACCAGTAGTACGTTTTTCCACGAGGATCGACTCGTTTATTAAACACATCAATGTAATGCCGTAGGCCTTGACGGGTGAGAGCAACTCCGGCAATTTCTTCCCATTTGACCGCAGGAATATTGACGTTGAGCAACATTAAATCTGGCAGCGGTTTTTGGGCTAACTGGTCTACGAGAACTGTGGCAAACTTAGCAGCAGCTTGAAAATCTTTAGATGTGTGACTCATCAGACTCAGCGCTACGCTGGGTATGCCTTCAATTAGACCTTCCATTGCCGCAGAAACAGTGCCAGAATACAGAATTTCAGTTCCCAAATTCGCACCTTGATTAATACCAGAGAGAACTAAATCCGGGGGAGTTTCCAGCAAAGCCCACAGCGCCAATTTGACGCAATCTGAAGGCGTGCCATCACAAGCCCAAGCTTTGACAGTAGGATGAAAAATCTCTTCAACAATTTCGGCGCGAATCGGTTGGTGTAAAGTTAACCCGTGTCCAGTTGCCGATCGCTCTCGATCGGGACAAACTACACTCACATCATGACCAGCCTCTGCCAAATAGTTGGCTAGGGTACGAATCCCCAAGGCAGAAACGCCATCATCGTTGCTAATTAGTAATTTCATGGTCATTAGTCATTGGTCATTGGTCATTGGTCATTAGTCATCGATCATTAGTTATTAGTTATTTGTTATTAGCCATTTGTCAATGTCTGAGGTCACAATCAGCAAAAAAATATTTATACTCACTAGAGTGTGTGGCAAAATTTTGCCTACTTTTAAGACAAGTTGCTCAATCTCTAAGTCTGGTTAAGTGAGATGTTAGCTGGATTTACACGACCGCTGTACTAGCCCAATCGTCTATAACTGATAAACAGAGGTTTGGTTTCAACCCTCACCTTTAGCTGATGTTAATGCTATGACTGTAAGTTTATTTATCGACCAGTTCACAGCTTTTGACTATAGACTAATGACTAATGACCAATGACTAATAACTAATGACTAGCAATTTAGAAGCTCAACTTTTAGCACTGCGGCAAGAAGGAGAAAAAGCGATCGCAGCCGCCGACACCTTAGAACGTCTGGAGGAACTCAGAGTTAACTATCTGGGTAAAAAAGGCGAATTGGGGGCACTGTTGCGAAGTATGGGGCAGATGAGTGCAGAGGAACGACCAAAAATTGGAGCGATCGCCAATACAGTCAAAGAATCCCTGCAAACTAGTCTAGACCAGCAACGTGCTGCCTTAGAAGCTGCGCAAATTCAAGCTTTGCTAGAGGCGGAAACTCTGGATGTAACTATGCCGGGAATTTACAGCCCCCAAGGTCGGATTCATCCTCTCAATGGAATTATCGACCGGGCGCTGGATATCTTTGTCGGTATGGGCTATACCGTGGCTCAAGGGCCAGAGATGGAAACAGATTACTATAATTTCGAGGCTCTCAACACCCCGCCTGACCATCCCGCCCGTGATATGCAGGATACCTTCTATCTGCCAGATGGGAATCTTTTACGGACTCATACCTCATCAGTGCAAATTCGTTACATGGAAAGAGAAGAACCACCGATTCGGGTTGTGGCTCCAGGGCGAGTTTATCGGCGAGATAATGTAGACGCGACTCACTCAGCAGTTTTCCATCAAATAGAACTTTTAGCCATTGATGAGGGACTAACTTTTACAGACCTCAAAGGCACAATTAAGGTATTTTTACAAGCAATATTTGGCGATTTACCAATTCGCTTCCGCGCCAGTTATTTCCCGTTTACCGAACCTTCGGCTGAAGTAGATTTGCAGTGGAATGGGCGCTGGCTGGAGGTGATGGGCTGCGGTATGGTCGATCCAAATGTACTTAAGTCTGTGGGTTATGACCCAGAAGTTTATACAGGGTTTGCTGCCGGTTTTGGTGTAGAACGCTTTGCAATGGTGTTACATCAAATCGATGATATTCGTCGGTTGTATGCTAGTGATTTGCGGTTTTTGCAGCAATTTTAGGCATACGTAATAGTTATGTACTGCAAACAAGGTAAGAATAAATAATGACTTCAGTTTCCAGGTTAGATCAAGTTCTAGAAAGCATCGAAGACTTATCAGTAGATGAACAAGAAACATTAATTGATCTGATAAGTCATAGGTTGGCAGAACGGCGGCGATCTGAAATTGCTGCTAATATCGCTCAAGCACAAGTAGAATACCAGTCGGGAAAAGTGTTCCGTGGTACAGTTACTCAAATAATGGATGAGTTACGCAAGTGATAACTGTAGTTTTGGCATCATCGTTTAAACGAGCATTTAAGCGATTGGTACGACGACAGCCAGAATTACAAGAGCGGATTGGAGAGCGGTTAGCACTACTAACCGCCGATCCATTTGATCCATTGTTGCAGACTCATAAACTTAAAGGCAAACTGTCTGGAGCTTGGGCGTGTTCAGTGGACTATGATTGTCGCATTGTCTTTAACTTCGTGCAAAATATAGAATCTGGGGAAGAGGAAATTTTGCTAATTGATATTGGCACTCATGACGAAGTGTACTGAGTTTTAAATGCTGTTCTAGTATTTTCCTACTGACAAATTTTGGATTTAGGATTGAATAATTCAATGACTGCGATCGCTGGCAAAGGTCTAACGCTTGAGGAATATTTGAAGTGTGATGATGGCACGGATAGCCAATATGAACTTGTGGCAGGTGAGTTAGTTGCAATACCACCCGAAAGCCCAAAAAATGCCCAGATATCTCTCTTTTTGCTGATCAATTTCCTCAAGTTTGTCCCAGTTAATCAGTTAAGTAACAAAGTTGAAATTGTTGTTGCTGGTTCTCGCGCGACAACTCGCATTCCTGACTTAGTTGTGCTGACGGATGAACTTGCAACAGCCTTAGAAGGTGCAACGCGATCTACAATCACTTTGGATATGCCTCCTCCAGCATTAGTTGTCGAAGTTGTTTCTCCTGGCAAAGCTAATGAAGATCGAGACTATCGCTACAAACGTTCCGAGTATGCCGCAAGGGGAATTGCTGAATATTGGATTGTCGATCCACAAATAAATGTAGTTACCGTACTGATATTAGTTGACGGGTTTTATGAAGAAACCAGATTTACAGGAAACAGTGCGATCGCTTCTACTATTTTCCCAGAATTACAATTAACCGCAGAGCAAGTACTCAACGCTGGAGAAAGCAATGCGGGTAATGCCATTTCTTAGTTTAAATGTAAAAGGCAGACAGAATAAATGATTTTAGAGGTGCGATTTCGCAGTTTTCTTACTTAGTTGCGGCTGAAGGAGCTACTTTATTGTACAAAAACCTTGCTTGAGTACAGTTACTCCATTCATTAACTGCAATTACGATTGCTTTCATCTCGATTTCAAGGCAACATATCTTATAGTAAGTTATGTAATCCTAAAATACTAAAGATGAATAGCAAAGATTTAATAGCTAGAGGATATTTCCCAAAAGAACTGCCTCCTCCTTTTAATACTATTTCCCTCGCTGACTTTGCTACATCTGGAAAAATAGATTTTCCACGTTACCCTAAGAGAACTGCAAAAATTTATAGTCACAATCATGTTAGATACAACTCATTAAGAAGAAACTTAGGTATTCCAAACCCAGTATTTTTCTTAGAAATTTCTAATTTATTAGATACTAATTGGTCTACAGTTAATCAAATAATCAAACGTTCTAATTTTTCAAAAAGTAAGCCTACTCATACTCCTCATCCACAACGTGAACGTTCTATTTCGCCTGTACTTGATTTCTACTTAATTCCTGTTGAAAGAGCTAAAAATAGAATAGCTGGGCGATATATATTACATACAGATATTTCTCGATTTTATCAATCTATTTACACTCACAGTATTCCCTGGGCAATACATGGAAAATCATTAGCTAAACAACAGAGAAATGATATGAATCTTATGGGAAATAATCTTGATAAAATTTTGAGAAATAGTCAAGATGGTCAAACACTAGGTATCCCTATAGGCCCAGATACTTCATTAGTCATTGCCGAACTGATACTTTGTACAACAGATATAGAACTAGAAAAGCGATTAAAAAATACTTGTAACTATCCATTTAAAGGCTTTCGTTATAGTGATGATTATGAGTTTGTATTTCAAAATATTTCAGATGCTGAATCAGCTTTAAGCCAAATTCAACAGGTACTTTCAGAGTTTGAATTAACTATTAACTTTGAGAAAACCAAAATTCTTGAGTTACCATGTTCTTTGGATTCAATATGGGTTTTAGAACTATCTGACTATAAATTTAGCGAAAATGGGCTTGCACAAATGCAAGATATTATTCGTTATTTTGATAAAGCATTTCAACTTAGAAATGAATTCCCTGGGGAACCAGTACTTAAATATGCAGTTGCGCGAATTAGTAATATTAGCAATCTTGATATAAATAATTGGTCTCTTCTTGAAAGTCTTCTTTTACAGTCAATTACTATTGAGCCTAGTACTTTACGTGATTCTCTTTCAATAATTCAAGAAAAGAAGATAAACAAATATAACATTAACTTATCCTTGCTTGAAGAAGTTATTAACTTTCAAATCTACAGAAATGCAATACTTGGACATAGCAGTGAAGTTGCTTGGGCTATATGGTCAGCAATGGTTTTTAACTTATCAATTAACAAGCTAGCTACAGAGTCTATTTCTAAAATGGAAGATTCTATAGTAGCAATTTTAGCTTTAAATGCACGAAAGCAAGGGCAGATTAAAGAAAGTTTAGATACAAGTACATGGGAACAATTTTTAAATGAAGATGAACTTTATGGTGAGCAATGGCTCCTTTGTTATGAAGCTAATCTACAAGGGCATTTATCTAAAAAAGTCGATTATGTATCAAAAGATCCTTGGTTTTCTCTACTCAAGGATAATGGTATTACTTTTTATGGAAGTAAGACTCCTTTAGTTATTCCGCCAAACTCTACTAGTGGCCCCTCTGGTAGATTCTGACTTTGGCAATTTAATTTAACCTGTTAAAACTAGTATTTGGCGAGAAAATCTTCTGCGATCGCAAAAAAGTGCAAGCGATTTTCTGGTCTGGCAAAACCATGTCCTTCATCTGTATAAAGTGCATATTGCACAGGTAAACCAGCTTGCTGCATTGCGTTGACAATTTGATCGCTTTCTGATTGTTTCACTCGCGGATCGTTTGCACCTTGACCGATAAGTAAAGGTTTTTGAATCCGGTCGACAAAGAATAAAGGCGATCGCTGTTTCTTGACGGGTATCTAAGTCAGGGGAGCAGGGGAAACAAAAAAGGACTTTGCACAACAGTGGGATGAATTGGGGCAAGTTCTTGAAACTGGCGTTGTAGGGGGGAATTTTAGAAGTTGCCAAATCATCCCGCTTTTGTAGTTGCGGTTTATAACCGTCCTTTTAACTTAGCGGCAATTGTCGCAATGTCCGCAACGCAGGTTAGCTGCTTCTTTATCAAAACCAAAGGCATTTAACAAAAACTGCCAACGACACTGCTTAGTTGTTAGGTATTGCTGCATCTGTTTAGCAGCGTGTAATTGCGTCGGTGGCTGATTTCCGGCTTTTTGCCCAATGCTGTAATGGAAAGGATCGAGCCAGTTTAGCTGACCATTGCTATGGAGTAAAGCTAGCGCCGTTGCACCTTCGGGAAATTGTCGAGTTACTGCATTCACTTCTCCCTGTTTTGGTAATTTTTTCACAAGTTGCTGCGCTATTTGTTGTTGCGATCGCATTTGTTCTTGAAAAAACTCCTGTCTTTGCTTATCCCCTGAATCTAACCACCCTGTAGGTTCACTCACCAATGTCAACGCTTCTGCTGGTTTCCCATCCCTTCCAGCGCGGCCAATTTCTTGCACATATTCAGATAGCAGATGCGGCGCGTGAAAATGTGCTACCCAGCGAACATCGCTTTTATTTATCCCCATGCCAAACGCACAGGTACATACAACAAAGGGAATTTTGCCACTTAACCAGCTTGCTTCTACTTCACGGCGTTCTGTTGCACCCAATCCCGCATGATAACTAGCTGTAGCGTAACCCATCTCTGCTAACCATTGGGCTAAATCTTCGCTATCTCTCCGAGTGCGAACATAAACTAATCCCGATTGTTGCGGTCTATTTTGAATAAACTTTAATAATTGTTGTTTCCTACCTCGTGGTGTCCAAGCGATGCGAACGCTGGGATGCAAATTCGGACGGTAAGGATTCAAGCGGAAAATCTCTGGTTGCTGTAATTGTAAAACTGTTTGAATAGTTTTTTGGGCTGAGGGATCAGCAGTAGCAGTAAAAGCGGCGATACTAATTTTTGTTCCTGGTGGTTTTGATTTGAGCAATGCCGGACGCACCGCCCCTAATCTGCGATAAGCTGGGCGAAAAGTATCACCCCACTGCACTAAACAATGAGCTTCATCTAAAATCAAACCATTAATTTGCAATTGCGGGTGGCATAATCTTTCCCACACTGGGACACTGAGCAAAGTTTCGGGCGATAAATAAAGTAATCTTAGCTGTTGACGTTCTAAAGCTTGCAGAGTTGCACGGCGTTGAGATGAAGACAATTCACTATGTAAAAGCGCTGCTTTTTGGTGGCTTTGTAGTAGTTCCTGAACTTGATTTTCCATCAACGCCACCAAGGGCGAAACTACCAAGGTTAATCCTGTTTGTAGCAGTGCGGGAAGTTGAAAACAAATCGACTTACCGCCACCTGTAGGCATAATAATCAGCGCATCTTTTTGTGACAATAAACTGCTGACAATTTCTCCCTGTGGTGGACGGAAATCTTCATAACCCCAGATTCTTTTAAAAGCAGCGCGGACTTCTTGCCAAGATTTTGTTGTAAGCTGATTCATAATCAATAACTATATGCACCCATATCCTTGAATGCTGAATATAGCTTTTGTTATCCAGCTAATGGTTCAGTAATTTCATCATTTTAACTGAACTGTATTGAGGTAGAAAGCGGGTTTCTCCTGTCTTCTGAACTATTTATTATATCTCCACTGATAATCCTGGATTAAAGTAATTATTTGGTTCATCTGGATAACCACGCGGATTACAAATAACGCGAGTCAAACCGATTTGATAATCTAATTGATTGTGAATGTGGCCATGAATCCATAATAATGCTCCAGACTCCTCAACTAAGGTATCAAGATTTGAAGCATAAGCAGCACTTAAAATATCTTCTTTATATTGAAAAGGTATAGACTTTGCACTAGGAGCATGATGACTGATAATTACATTTTTATTAGACAAGCCAGATAATGTATTTTTTAACCAATTAACTGAGTTTTTACAAATTATGGCTGTGTCAGTTGTTCTTAATTTTGAGTATTGAGGACTTAATCTAATTTTTTTGTAATCGTTCATGACTTGACTAGCTTCTACACCTGCCATACGTGGTTCACCAAACAGTTTAAAATCAGTCCATAAGGTACAACCTAAAAAATTTACATCTTCAATGGTAACTAAATCATTCTCTAGAACATGAACATTAGTTCCTAATGAATAATCTTTCAGTTTCTCAACAAGTCTTGGATAAGCACTTCCATAGTATTCATGATTACCTAATACATATATCACTGGTTTATTGGGAATATTTTGAATTGCCCATTTTATTCCTCTTTCTCTTAAATCAATATCTCCAGCTAAAACAACAATATCCGCATTTATATCAGGAGTATTAAAGGGTTTAAATTCAAGATGCAAATCACTTAATATGTGAATTTTCATGCTAATTCTATAATTGCATTGACAGAACGAAAGAAAATCATGATGCGTTTAAATCCCAATGCTATAGCAGCAGTCAGTAATTTTGTGACCATTACAAGAGTGGTTGATTTGGTAAGGCTTTATAATCTCCCGTGCTGACTTTTCGTTGAAGCCAAAGGTTGATTGTATTTCGACTGATTTGAAAAACTTGAGCCGCTTTACTCTTGTTCATCCCGTCTAACTCAATTGCCTGAATTACCTTCTGACGTAAGTCGTAACTGTAGGGTTTTGGCACGATCTGTTCTTGTACTGAATGTTTAGTCAGTATCCAATCGTACTTTAATCAGAGATTATACCGTTTGTCCTAACCATCTTGGCGGTTGCTATACCTCTACTTTCTGCAAAATTGAAAATCTAAAATTCGGTAATGACAAAATCAAATAATTGATGCGCCATTTCTAATTTAGAACAAGGTGCAATTTTTACCTGATTTCCTTGACTATCTAAAAATATCGCTTGATTATTATCGCTACCAAAACCACTATCAGCTCGATCGATAGGATTGGCAACAATAGCATCGAGTTTTTTATTGTGTAACTTTTCTAATGCCGGTTTGACAATATCGCCAGTTTGTGCAGCAAAACCAATTAATCTTTGATGCGGCTGTTTGAGTTGTGCTAACTGGGCAACTATATCCGGTACTGCTTCCAAAGGTAAAGCTTGGGGAAGCGATCGCTTGGGCAATTTCTCTGTACTATAATCTCGTGGCTTCACATCTGCCACGGCTGCTGACATCACAATGACATCAGCATTGGGCAAACATTCCACCATGACGTGCTGCATTTGCTCGGCATTAACAACAGGAATCGCTTGTACTCCCAATGGTACATTCCAATTAGCTGGGCCATGTACCAGAGTGACGTTTGCGCCTCGATGAAATGCGGCTTGCGCTAAAGCTAATCCCATTTTACCTGTAGAAGGATTACCAATAAACCTCACTGGATCGAAAAACTCTCGCGTTCCCCCAGCACTAATTAAGACTCGTTTACCTACTAAATCTCGTTTGCCTTGAGTGTGTAACAGCGATTGGATGTGAGCCAAAATTTCTGGAGGTTCTGCTAATCTACCAGCACCAACGCGATCGCACGCTAACAATCCTGATGCTGTATTCATCCCATGATATCGGCTATCGATTAATAGCTGTTGCCAATTTCGCTGCACCGATCGCTGTTCCCACATATCAGTATTCATTGCGGGTGCTAACAGCACCGGACAAGTAGAAGCCAGCACAGTATTTGTGAGTAAATTATCTGCCATCCCGTAGGCTAGCTTTGCTAATGTATTAGCTGTCAAAGGGGCAATTACCATAATATCTGCCCATTCACCCAACTCAATATGCAACGGACGAGAGTGAGTTGGTTGCCAAAAATCATCATCTGTGTAAGCGGGATGACGAGATAGGGTGGATATTGTCAGAGGCGTGATAAATTTTTGCGCCGAACGGGTGAGGATGACTCGGATTTCCACCCCAGTTTTAAACAGTGTCGAAACCAATTCACAGATTTTGTAGGCGGCGATACCGCCACCTACACCAATGAGAACCCTGTTCAATTTTAGATTTTGGATTTTGGATTTTGGATTTAAAGGAGATTGCATTGGTACTTTCGGATTAAGCAAGTGAGACATTAACCCCTGATAATCTCTGATTGTAGCCAGTTGACCCCAATCTAAAATCTAAAATTTAAAATCCAAAATTGTTACGCTTCATCGTAGGGTTCCAAGTCTAAGAGGTAGATATAGGGTTCAACTAACTCTGGACGCTGAAATGCGATCGCTCGCAATAGATGCCAATCATTTAAACCCTCAAAAGCATTACTATAATTATCCAGTTCCAGACGTGTAGCTAGTTCTTCTACTTCTACTGCACTCATGGCAGCAATTTCTTTTTGGGAAATGCTTAGAGTTGTCATAATACTTGCCCCTCCCTTATGCAGCACTCGCCTTCAGCATGGGTTAAGTTGCGCTCTTTCGCAGCCACCCAATATATATTACTCATTAGAAGTCATTAAGTTCGTGAAAATTGTCAGAATTTGTACCAGAATTTATAAAAAATTCGTAATCCTGACTAAGCAATTGTATTTACAACGAAATTTCGTAGCACCTCTAACGTTTTTGGATCTATTTCATGCCCCATATCAAATTCGTGGTATTCTACCGCCACTCCAAGAGACTTGAGAGTTTCTCGTGCCTTCAAAGCAGCTTGCAGGGGCACAACTTCATCATATTTACCGTGAGTGATTAAAGTCGGCCCAATCCCACTTTTAGCTGCCGTTAGCGCGTCAGGATGTAAATACCCACTCATGACAACTAAACCTGCTAAGGGCAATTTTGAGCCGACATCTAAAGTCATTGCTCCGCCTTGAGAAAATCCACTCAAAATGGTACGTGACAAAGGTATGCCAGTGGTACTTTCTAAAGATTCCAAGAAATCTGTTAGCAGTTGCCGACTTTCTGCCAAACCTTGATACATATTTTCCCCCCGCAGCTCATACCATGCCCTCCCTATCGGGGAATAGGGATAAGGATAAGGTGCATTGGGCAATACAAACTGGTAATCGGGTAAGTTGAGCAATGGTAACAAAGATGCTACATCCTCAGCATTAGCACCCCAACCATGCAAAGTGACAATTAAGCCTGCTGCGGGTTGAGAAGTTGCTGTGGGAACGGTAATGGCTTGTAAAGACAGAGGTTTACTCCTAAAATTCTACTTTTATACATAGATCCTATCTCTTTAAGCAGACTTAGTATTTAGTGGCATTTGCTGCTTTACATTAACTATTTGTTCTCTGCTTCATCTTCAAGTAGGATCGTATTGAGAAGATTCAGTTCGCTAGATGCCATAAAGTAGCGATCGCTAAAAACTGTTGATTCCTAATGAAACTTTAGGGATTTAATCCAGCTTGTTGAAAGATTGCATGAGGCGTAATTTCCAATTCAGGTAGTAAATCATTAGTAATTATTTGATGAGATCGATAAGTAATCGGTAAGGAAGATGGCGCAAATACAGTTACAGTTCTAGCTTTTGTATCAACCACCCAAACACGAGAAACACCAGCTTTCAGATAATCAGTCGCTTTTTCGGCAATTTCACCAAAAGTTTGACCAGGTGAAATGATTTCGATAACTAATTCAGGTGCGACAGGACAAACTTCGTCTAATAGCCAATCAGCAGGAAGACGGTTATGAGAAATATAGGTCAGATCGGCTACAGGCATCCAATCTTGTTGATTTCGTGTTAGTTTAATTGCCCATTCAATCACAACTCGACCCTTTGCTTGTGCCCACGCAGACAGTAGTATAAATAAAGCACCAGTAGTCGAGCCATGAAAAAATTTTGGTGACATCTCATTATCTTTATATTTAGGTACAGCTTCACCATTAACAAACTCGTATGTAATATCTCCTTCGGGAAGTGCGAGAAATTCTTCTAAGGTGAGGCGTTGATTAGAAGACTGAACCATAGGTGTTATGTAGGGAAAAGATGCTTACTTTTAGTTTAGGCGATCGCAAATATTAGAGACTAAGCCTACTTAGTCCTTATTTCCAGCATTTTCGACAGTGCTAACTGGGGGGGATGTAAGCAGATAAATTACACGAGTCAATATTATTCCTCATGGTCTTGAAGTGAACCAAGGCTTATGCAAAACTTGAGATCCTTCGCTTCTAGCCTACTTTTAAGGAATCGATCAATGGCGCGTCTAGCCCTGCTGAGTGTATCTAACAAAACTGGTTTAATTGACCTCGCCCGTAGCTTGGTTGAAGAATTCGACTTTGATTTAATCAGCAGTGGGGGAACAGCCCAAGCACTCAAAGATGCTGGACTCCCAGTTACTAAGGTTGCTGATTATACAGGTTCGCCAGAAATTTTAGGTGGTCGAGTTAAAACGCTACATCCCCGAATTCATGGCGGAATTTTGGCACGGCGGGATGTTCCTCAAGATATTACAGATTTGGAAAATAACCAAATTCGCCCGATTGATTTAGTGGTGGTGAATCTTTATCCTTTTGAGGAAACGATCGCTAAACCAGGGGTAACATTATTAGAGGCTGTTGAACAAATTGATATCGGTGGCCCGGCTATGCTACGGGCATCATCGAAAAATTTCGCCCATTTGGCTGTATTATGCGATCCCGCACAGTATGACGAGTATTTAGAGGAATTGCGGCAAAATAACGGCGAAGCATCCCTAGAGTTTCGGCAAAAGGCGGCATTAAAAGGATTCTCGCACACTGCTAGCTACGATCGCGCGATCGCATCTTACCTCGCAGAGGCACAGCAGTACACCCTTAGCGGCACACAATTGCAATCTCTGCGTTACGGCGAAAACCCTCATCAACCCGCCAGCTGGTATCAAACTGGTACTACCCCAACAGGATGGGCAGCTGCTACAAAATTGCAAGGCAAAGAACTTAGTTACAATAATTTAGTTGATTTAGAAGCTGCACGCCAAATTATTGCGGAATTCACTGATACCCCAGCAGCAACGATTATCAAACATACAAATCCCTGTGGTACGGCATTGGGAAGTACTATTTCCGAAGCGTATCAAAAAGCTTTCAACGCCGATTCTACTTCTGCCTTTGGTGGAATTGTCGCACTCAACCGTCCGATTGATGCGGCTACAGCTAGCGAGTTAACTAAAACATTTTTAGAGTGTGTGGTTGCACCAAGTTGTGAAGCTGAAGCTCAAGAAATCCTAGCAAAGAAATCTAACGTGCGGGTTTTAACTCTAGCTGATTTGAGCAGTGGCCCTAAGGATACAGTGAAAGCGATCGCAGGTGGTTTTCTTGTCCAAACTAGCGATGATATAATTGCTGACACCAGTCAATGGCAAATAGTTACCGAACGTCAACCCACACCCGACGAATTAGCGGAATTGCTGTTTGCGTGGAAAGTTTGCAAACACGTTAAATCGAATGCCATTGTTGTCACAAGCGATCGCACTACACTAGGAGTAGGTGCTGGTCAAATGAACCGCGTCGGCTCAGTTAAAATTGCTTTAGAACAAGCTGGAGAAAAAGCCAAAGGTGCGACTCTCGCCAGCGATGGATTTTTCCCCTTTGATGATTCAGTCAAAACAGCCGCAGCCGCAGGAATTACAGCCATTGTCCAACCTGGGGGAAGTTTGCGCGATAAAGATTCTATCATTGCTGCCAACGAACTGGGTTTACTGATGGTCTTAACTGGTGTACGTCACTTTTTACACTAAATCATTGCTTATTAGGTGTGCAGTTTACAAAGTGTCACACTAAATACTTTCTTTATAATTGAAGCAATGATATTATCTAATCGTGTGTGAGGAGCAAGTTAAAAATAAAAAGCGCCTGGGGTGGAAACACGGCAACACTCCCAAGCGCTTTTTAATTTGTCAAAAATTGGATTTCCTGTGGGGTTTTAGAATTGTCACTCAATATACTTGCCATTTGATAGAAGTAGTGATATTATCTATTTGTGTGTGAGGAGCAAGTTAAGAATAAAAAATGTCTGGGGTGGAAACACGGCAACACTCCCAGGCATTTTTTAATTTCTATATAAAAATTATAGAAATTAACGCTTCCAAAATAATTTCATATTTTTACTTCCAGTTAAAGACACGAATATTGTTAAAGTTAATCACGTCGACTTCTACACTCGGAAGATAATTTGCTAGCTTGAAGTCATCAGTTAGGACAAGATACTTACTTTTAGATAAAGTTAGGATTCCACTGTCAGTAAGTCCAAATTTGATAAATTTTTCAGTATTAACAGCATCTAAACTCTTTATATAGTATTCATCCAACATATCAGCATTTTGAACAAATAGAGCAAATATTGTAAAGCACTGAGAACGTTCAGGTTCAACAAGTTTATCGACAAAGTTAGAGACTTCAGTCAAAATATTTGGGGTTGTTACAAGTTTCCGAAATTTGCTAATGATTCCTACCAGAAGATCGTAATCTTCTGGTAGGAATTGCTGCGTTCGATTAAATCGGGTTATTCTTTCTCGATTGACCATCCCAACAAAGTAAAGAAGTAGGATATTTGTATCAATTAAAATTCCCTTTTGGTGATAACGACGAATTAGGGAATTAATCATATCTTTCATACTTGTCTAATTTTCATTGCTTCTACTTCGCCAGTTTGAGAATTCACTTTAAAAAGTTTATATTCTCGTTCATACAACACAGGGGTAGAAGCAAGAGAAGAAGGAATTAAGTCTTCCAATCGGCTTTTAGGAGCTTTTTTAGGAATATCAAACCCTAGAGTAATCAACCAGAAGCTTTTATCCTCAGAAAGTTCAACTTCTTCAAGTCTCAAATCTCCTAATGAAGAACCCATCATGTCTTGTATGGATTTTATGTATCCATAGGCAGCATTTACTGCTGTTTTGACATCAATCATAATTTGAGTTGCTCCCTACCATAATTTCCTAATTTCATACTTTATTATAGTAATTTAACCTTGGTTGATGTTACTCAATCGGTACATAATCAACAATATATACTTTACTTACTTTTCAGATATTTTTAATAAAAATCAATTGAATAAATCTGAATTGTGGGAAATATTTTGCAAAAACTCTCTAACTTCTATTGGTTTGCAGAGAATAATAACTTGCTGGTTCGGTGTTACTTGACTAAGTTTTTCTAAAATTCCAGGGCGATGAGTAATTGGGTATGACCAGATATACTTGAGAAATTCCCAATTCAATCTTTCAAGACAATCTGATGCCATATCAAATCGAGATTGTCCTGCATATATAAAGCGAGGTTTAATTACTCGCGATAAACATAAAAGCCGGGGAAAGTCCAAAAAAATTACCGTATCTGCAACCGACAAACGAAGGTCGAGAGTAGCGCCATAATTACCATCCATAATCCAAGATTCTCGTCGGGTTAGGTCTTGGATAATACTTTGTCATTCAGTTTTTGGAGTCTCAACCCAACCAGGATTCCAGTACCAAGCATCCAAGTGAATCACTTCTAAACTTAATATGGTTCCCAATTCGCGGGCTAGGGTAGATTTACCAGCACCTCCAGAACCAATGATTAAGATTTTCTTCACTTTAGATGTGCATCTCCCTTTTCAAGCCCAAAAGGTAAGCATTGCTCACCCAAATAACCGTCTTCAGAGCAACTCAATACGCCGCTACAATAGTACCACTACAAGGATTATACCCAAATTATTGATATTATGACCACTGCTACGACTGTAAAAACTGAGTATGAAGCGATTATTGGTCTAGAAACCCATTGTCAACTGAGTACCAATACCAAGATTTTCTCTAATAGCTCTACGGCATTCGGCTCTGACCCCAATACTAACATTGACCCGGTTTGTATGGGTTTACCTGGGGTTTTACCTGTACTCAATCAAAAAGTATTAGAATACGCCGTCAAAGCTGGTTTGGCACTAAATTGTCAAATCGCTAAATATAGCAAATTTGACCGTAAGCAGTATTTTTATCCAGATTTACCGAAAAATTACCAAATTTCTCAATATGACCTACCGATCGCAGAACACGGTTGGTTAGAAATTGAGTTGGTAGATGCTGAGGGTAATCCGATTCGCAAACGCATTGGTATCACGCGTCTGCACATGGAAGAAGATGCAGGAAAATTGGTACACGCAGGTAGCGATCGCCTCTCCGGTTCTTCCTATTCTCTGGTAGACTACAATCGCGCAGGTATCCCATTAGTAGAAATTGTTTCCGAACCCGATCTGCGTTCTGGACTAGAAGCGGCTGAATATGCCGAAGAATTGCGTCGGATTGTCCGGTATCTCGGCGTGAGTGACGGCAACATGGAACAAGGATCTCTGCGTTGCGATGTCAACATTTCTGTGCGTCCAGTGGGACGAAAGGAGTTTGGCACCAAGGTAGAAATTAAAAACATGAACTCCTTCAGCGCCATCCAACGGGCGATTGACTACGAAATTGAACGCCAAATCGCTGCCATCGAAGCAGGCGATCGCATTATCCAAGAAACTCGGCTGTGGCAAGAAGGCGCTCAATGCACAAGTAGTATGCGCGTGAAAGAAGGTTCTAGTGATTACCGCTACTTCCCCGAACCAGATTTAGCACCAATTGAGGTGTCAAATGCACAATTAGAGCAATGGCGTAGCGAACTACCAGAATTACCAGCCCAAAAACGCCATCATTATGAAAATGAGTTGGGGCTTTCCGCTTACGATGCGCGAGTGTTAACAGAAGATCGTTCAATAGCCGAATATTTTGAAACTGCGATCGCATCTGGAGCAAATCCCAAAGCTGCTGCCAACTGGATTACTCAAGATATTGCCGCACACCTCAATAAGCAAAAACTCACTATTAGTCAAATCGGGCTGACTCCCACCAATTTAGCAGATATTATCACTCGCATTGAAACGGGTAAAATTAGCAATGCTCAAGCTAAACAAAAGTTGCCAGATTTGCTTAGTGGTATTTCTCCTGAAAAAGCCTTTGCTGGTCTTGAGTTAATCACCGATCCTAGTGTACTGGAACCCATTGTCGATGAAGTCATAGCCGCCAATCCCAAAGAACTAGAAAAATATCGCAACGGTAATATCAATCTCAAAGGCTTCTTTGTCGGACAAGTTCTCAAAAAGACAGACAAACGTGCCGATCCTAAGCTGACTAACGAATTGGTCGAGAAAAAACTGAACGCTTAGAGTTTCGGTCAAGCTAGCTTTGCTGGGTGAGGAAGTAGGAGGAGCAGGGGAGCAGGGGAGCAGGGGAGAAGTTTCAGTAAGGTTTTTCCCCTCTGCCTCTTCTGCCAATCCCCCATGCCCAATTCCAAATTCCCCGACTAAGTATTTTCCCGGTCTTGCTTCACACAATCTTCATATAAAAGCTGGTGACAACCCTCATACGTAAAATGATATGCTGTGGTAAGTAGATGCACCCTGATGATCTGGAGAGCTGCCTAAGTAGCTCTCTTTTTTATTTTATTTTCGTGGTATTTACGGATAAATTTCAAAATTTTTAGAAATAGCCTCAATAAATAAGTATTAACCCTTAAAAAGTAAATGAGAGAGATTAGTAAGTAGATGTATCCTAACGATCTACAGAGCAACCCAAGTAACTCTCTTTTTTTTGTTTTAGTTTTTCGTCATAAGAAAGGTAAAAACAATTATGCCAATCGCCAACTGGTGCATTATTATTGCCATCAGCAAATAAACTCACAATAAAAAGGACTGGGGACTGGGGAAGTAGGGCAAAACTAATAACTCTTAACTCCTAACTCAGCACTGAGAACTTTTCCAAGGCACTTTTGTAAAGTACATATTGACCTATCTAACCTGATAGTTGTAAAGGAAGAATGATGGCAGATTGGCAAAAAATCACAGGTGGTATCACAGCACCAAGGGGGTATCAGGCGGCGGGAATTACCGCAGGGTTGAAACCTTCGGGGTTGCCAGATTTAGCTTTGATATTCTCAGAGGTGGAAGCGATCGCAGCTGGTGTATTTACCACCAGCCAAGTGAAAGCTGCCTGCGTAGAATATTGTCGCCAACGCTTGCAAGCCAAACAAAGCGCTCGTGCCATCCTCTGCAACGCTGGACAAGCAAACGCCGCGACAGGAACTCAAGGCAACCTTGATACCCTAGAATCTGCTCTAGCAGTAGCCCAAGCCCTGAACATCTCGTCTGAATCTGTGTTATTGGCTTCCACTGGTGTGATTGGTCAAAGAATTAAGATGGATGCTTTGCGAAGTGGAATTCCTAAAGTAGTAGCAGCACTATCAGCAACAGGTTCAGATGCTGCTGCTGGGGCGATTATCACTACAGACTTGGTAACAAAATCCATTGCTCTACAGACAACTATAAGCGATCGCCCGGTAAGAATTGGCGGCATTGCCAAAGGTTCCGGCATGATTCACCCTAATATGGCAACCATGCTGGCATTTGTGACTTGTGATGCCGTGGTTTCGCCTCATCTTTGGCAGCAGATGTTAGCAAGGGCAGCTGATAGAAGCTTTAATTCCATCACTGTGGATGGTGACACCAGCACCAATGACAGCTTAATTGCCTTGGCAAACGGTCAATCTCGCACCCCAGCAATTACAGAATGGGGCGCAGAAGCAGAGAAATTAGAGGCGATGTTAACAGCAGTTTGCCAGCATCTAGCCAAAGCGATCGCTCGTGATGGTGAAGGCGCAACCTGTCTCATTGAAGTAGAAGTGACTGGCGCTCATGACGAACTCTCAGCCCGACAAATAGCCAAAACCATCGCTGGTTCATCCTTAGTTAAATCTGCAATCTTTGGACGCGATCCAAATTGGGGACGCATCGCCGCCGCCGCCGGACGTGCAGGTGTGCCCTTTGAGCAAGAAAACCTGCAAATTAAGCTAGGGAATTTCTTAATGTTAGAAAATGGACAACCTCTGCAATTTGACCGTGCAGCAGCAAGTGCTTATTTGAAAAAAGCATCAGTGGGTGCTTATCTGCAACAGGATACAGTGTTAATCTCCGTTAATGTTGGCAATGGTTATGGTGTGGGTAAAGCTTGGGGTTGTGATTTGAGTTATGACTACGTAAAGATTAACGCCGAATACACTACCTGAACTACTCCAATTGTTTGCCTTGTAGAGACGCGATTCATCGCGTCTTTGGCCAAGGATGTGTTGCAATCATTAATTGAATTGGTATCAGAATAGTCTTACAGTCTCTTATGCTGTGGCTGGACGGGGAAAATGCTTAAGAAGCATATAGAACTTAGAAGGAAGAGATAGTTTCTTCGTGGTGTTTGGAAACGGCAGATAGTTGCGATCGCAAGATAATAAATACACCTATTTGGGGTATTTGCTTAGGTCTTCAACTTTCTCAGCCTTACCATCTTGCTCTCACCGCAGTGCGTTCCTAAATTATAGGGATAACATAATGGTTGTGATAAATAAAAACTTATATATGACAAATAACTATTAAAATTAAGTTACAAAAGAAGTGAAGACAGGAAATCATAAGGTAAACATAATACTCATCATAAATAAGAGTTTATATATTAGAAATTCTTCCTATAGTTAACTAAAATAGATAAACTTTTCCTTATACATCCAATCTAATATTTATTTAATAATCTCGACTCCAAGTTAACAATTTCGGCTTCAAAGGCTGTAAACTGATTTCAACAAGGTGAATGACACCTCTGCATCACACTAGAAAAGCAGAGCCAATAATTTAACCGAGTTTTTATATAGCTAGCTATTTCATTAATGAGATGGCTGCGATCGCTTGGCAAAATATAGCTTGATTAATCATGAATAATGCAAGAAACACAAGGTTTTTTGCCTAAATTGTCATAGCTATAAAAAATAACATTCACGTTTTCAGGAGATATTTATGACAGAATTTTTTAATCAAATTTCTCGCCGCAAATTCATCTTCACAGCCGGAGTATCTGCGAGTGCTGTATTGCTCAAAGGCTGTTTGGGTAATCCTCCTGAAAACCTGACTGGTGGAAGCTCTCAAGCACAGCCAACTGCTCAAACGGTTGCTAATATTAGCCCCGAACAAACACCAGAAACTACTACAGTTAAGTTAGGATATATTCCCATTGTAGAAGCGGCTCCTTTAATTATTGCTAAAGAAAAAGGCTTTTTTGCCAAGTATGGGATGACTAATGTTGACCTTTCCAAACAAGCTTCTTGGGGTGCAGCAAGGGACAACGTAGAAATTGGTTCTGCTGGTGGTGGTATAGATGGCGGTCAATGGCAGATGCCAATGCCACATTTAATTACAGAAGGTTTAATTACCAAGGGGAATCAAAAAATTCCCATGTATGTATTATGTCAATTAATTACGCATGGAAATGGAATTGCGATCGCAAACAAGCACCAAGGCAAAGGTATTAGTTTACAACTCGCCAGCGCTAAGTCTTTGCTTAAGGAATTAAAATCTTCAACACCCTTCACAGCTGCATTTACCTTTCCCCATGTCAACCAAGATTTGTGGATTCGCTACTGGTTAGCAGCAGGCGGCTTAGACCCGGATGCAGATGTCAAATTGCTCACAGTACCAGCAGCGCAAACTGTGGCCAACATGAAAACAGGAACAATGGATGCCTTTAGTACAGGCGACCCCTGGCCTTATCGTCTTGTTCAAGAAAAAATTGGCTATGTAGCAGCATTAACCGCAGAAATTTGGAAAAATCATCCTGAAGAATATGTTGCCATGAGAGGCGACTGGGTTGATAAAAATCCCAAGGCTACCAAAGCAATTTTAAAAGGAATCATGGAAGCCCAACAGTGGTTAGATAATTTTGACAACCGCAAAGAAGCGGCTGAAATTCTGGCTGGACGAAATTATTTCAATCTTTCGTCACCAGAAATACTGGCAGATCCATACCAAGGCAAGTATGACATGGGCGATGGTCGCAAAATTGATGATAAATCAATGGCTGCTTACTATTGGAAAGATGGAAAAGGTAATGTTTCTTATCCATATAAGAGTCACGATTTATGGTTTATCACTGAAAACGTTCGTTGGGGATTCTTGCCAAAAGATTACGTAGACAATAATGCTGCTAAGGCTAGAGAACTTATCAACAAAGTCAACCGTGAAGATATTTGGAAAGAAGCTGCCAAAGAAGCTGGTATTGCTACTGCTGATATTCCTACAAATACATCCCGTGGTGTAGAAGAGTTTTTTGATGGCATCAAATTTGACCCTGAAAAGCCAGAAGAATATTTAAAGAGTTTGAAAATCAAAAAGGTCAGTGTTTAGTCATTGGTCATTGGTCATTGGTCATTGGTCATTAGTCATTGGTCATTAGTCATTGGTCATTGGTAACTGGCAAAGGACAAAGGACAAATGACAAATAAAAAATAAAATTTCAGGAGAATACAGCATCATGACACTCGCCCAAAAACGCCCTGCAAGCCCTAGATTGAATAATAGCTTTATCTCCAGCCTGAAAAAGCAATTTCCTGACCTGATACCACCAACGATCGCGATCGCAATCTTCCTGATTATCTGGCAACTCTTCGCTTGGATTCCGGGAGCTACATTACCAGGGCCAATACAAGTTATCCAAGACACTTGGGTTCTAATTTTCTGGCCATTTTATGACCGAGGTGGCATTGATAAAGGTCTATTTTGGCAGATTCTCGCTAGTCTGCAACGAGTTGCCATCAGTTATACCTTAGCTGCGATCGTTGGTATTGCCTTGGGCATTTTGATTGGGGTGAATAAAACCATGTCCAAAGCTTTAGACCCCATCTTTCAACTACTGCGGACTGTACCACCTCTAGCTTGGGTTCCGATTTCTTTAGCAGCTTTACGACAAAACGAACCCGCAGCCTTATTCGTAATTTTCATCACCGCCATTTGGCCAATTTTAATTAACACTGCTGTCGGCGTTACCCAAATTCCCCAAGATTACAACAACGTCGCCAAAGTTCTCCAACTTAGCCGCAAAGAATATTTCACCAATATCTTGATTCCTGCGGCATTACCCTACATCTTTACTGGGTTGAGAATTGCGATCGGTTTAGCTTGGTTAGCGATTATCGCCGCCGAAATTGTCATGTCCGGTATTGTCGGCATCGGCTTTTTTATCTGGGATGCCTATCAAAATAACAACGTCAGCGAAGTAATTTTAGCTCTAGTTTATATCGGCGTTGTTGGGTTGCTTCTAGATAAAGCGATGGGCTGGCTGCAAAACAAGATTTTACCAGCAGAGCAAAAATAGTCATTAGTCATTAGTCATTAGTCATTGGTCATTTGTAAAAAACTAAGGACTAATGACCACATACCAAGGACAAAAGACTAATGACGAAAGACAAATGACAAATGACAAATGACAAAGGACAAATAAGTATGTTCGTAGCTGTCGATCAAATTGAAAAAGTTTTTGAATTAACTGGTGGTGGCAAATATATTGCTCTCAAAGGAATCGACCTCCAAATAAAAAAAGGAGAATTCATTTCTTTAATTGGTCACTCCGGTTGCGGTAAATCCACACTCTTAAATATGATTGCGGGTTTGGATTTGCCAACTGAGGGTATTGTCACTCTCGAAGGACAAAGAATCACCAAACCCGGCCCAGACAGAATGGTGGTGTTCCAAAATTATTCGCTATTACCTTGGCGGACGGTAAGAGAAAATATTGCCCTCGCTGTGGACTCAGTAATGAAAGGTTCACCCGCAGCCGAACGCCAAGCCATTGTCGAAAAACATATAAATATGGTGGGTTTGCGTCCCCATGCTGATAAACAACCGGGAATGTTATCTGGCGGACAAAAGCAGCGAGTTGCGATCGCCCGCGCTTTAGCGATTCGTCCTAAATTACTCTTGCTAGATGAACCATTTGGTGCATTAGATGCACTCACACGCGGTAATTTGCAAGAACAACTGATGCAAATTTGCGAAGAAAATCAAGTTACCGCCGTGATGGTAACACATGATGTCGATGAAGCAGTGCTGTTATCTGACAGAATCGTGATGTTAACCAACGGCCCCGAATCTAAAATTGGCGACATTTTAGAAGTGGATATTCCCAGACCCCGGAAGCGGATGGAAGTAGTAGAACATCCCAGCTACTACAGCTTGCGGAGTGAGATGATTTACTTCCTCAATCAGCAGAAACGGATCAAGAAAATTCGGGCGCGGAAAACTGCCGACGTTGCCCGTCATGGATTGGAAAAAGTTAACCTAGAAATTGGCTTTTTACCTCTGACAGCTTGCGCCCCCTTAGCAGTTGCTAAAGAAAAAGGCTTCTTTGTCAAGCATGGTTTAGATGAAGTTAACCTGGTACGAGAAAGTAGCTGGCGGGGTATAGAAGATGGCATCAGTGGCGGTTATTTAGATGCGGCGCAAATGCCTTCAGGGATGCCGATGTGGCTTTCTTTGGGAGGACATAATAACCAACCTCTACCCGTTGTCACTGCCCTTACCATGACTCGCAACGGTAACGCCATCACCTTAGCAAAACGCTTTTATGACCAAGGCGTGCAAACCTTATCAGACTTCAGAAATCATCTGATTCTCACCCACGAACAACGGCATACAATGGGCGTAGTGCATCCCGCATCGATGCACAACTTGCTGTTGCGTTACTGGCTAGCGGCTGGTGGAATTGACCCCGATAGCGATGTGGATATGAAAACCATTCCCCCAGCGCAGATGGTAGCTGATTTAAAAGCTGGAAGCATTGATGGTTACTGCGTCGGCGAACCTTGGAACTACCGCGCGGCTGTGGAAGGTGTCGGTTTTACCATCGCTACCGACTTAGAAGTTTGGCTGGGACACCCAGGTAAAGTTCTTGGTGTGCGGGAAGATTGGGCAGAAAATTATCCAAATACGCATATCGCCTTGACTAAAGCTTTGTTAGAAGCTTGTCAGTATTGTGCAAATCCCGAAAATACCGAAGAAATTCGGCAAATTTTAGCAGGGCGAGATTACGTCAGCACTGATTTAGAATACATTCAACTCGAAGATCCAGATAGTCTCACCTGTGACTTAGACCATCCGTTGCGGGATTATGCCCATCACCAGTTTTATTCTGAGTCCGCCATTAACCGCCCCAGCCGTACTGAGCAAATTTGGATTATGAGTCAATTGGCGCGTTGGGGTGATACTCCCTTCCCCAGAAATTGGGTAGAAGTTGTGGAACGGGTGTGTGGCGTGCGTGTTTTCAGTACCGCCGCACGAGAATTAGGTTTGGATATCAGCTATATTCGCCAACCGATCAAACTGTTCGATGGTACTCCCTTTAACGCCGACGATCCGATCGCTTATCTCAACAGCTTGAAAATTAAACGTGATTTTTCAGTCGCGGAAGTTGTTCTTGATGCACCCAGAAGGAGACTCGCCTCATAAAAAAATCGTGAGAGAAAGAGGGAGTGGGAGAAATAGGATATCATCCATGAACCTCTGAACTCCGTTAACGAGTATTTGAACTGGATGAATCCACCTTTTATCTCCGTTAATGAGTATTTGAACTGGATGAATCCACCTTTTATCTCCGTTAACGAGTGTTTGAACTGGATGAATCCACCTTTTATCTCCGTTAACGAGT